>JBKOUH010000405.1:0-8369 GCA_046723285.1 Pseudomonadota bacterium | reverse complement strand
ATCGCGAGCCTCGCCTTGACGCGCGTCGCCTCGGCGCCGAGGTCGAAATCGAGATCGACGGTTTCGATGCGGTAGTCCGGCGGGCGATAATCCTCGCGCCGGATCGTCTTGGGCGCCGCCGGCATCAGCGGAACACGTCCTTCCGCCGGCGCACCTCGGCGAAAACCTTGACCGGCTCGGCGCCGGCGAGGCCGACGGCGGCGGCGACGCCGGGCGTGTCGGCGCGCAGGAACGGATTGGTCTTGCGCTCCCGGCCCAACGTGCCCGGCACCGTGGCCTGGCCGGCCGCGCGCATGCGATCGACTTCGGCGGCACGCGCCTTCAAGTCGGCATTGCCCGGATCGACGGTGAGCGCGAACCGGGCGTTGGATTGCGTGTATTCGTGCGCGCAGTAGACCTCCGCCGTCTCGGGCAGCGCGCGCAGGCGCGAAAGGCTCCGCCACATCTGCTCCGGCGTGCCCTCGAACAGGCGGCCGCAGCCCATGATGAACAGGGTGTCGCCGCAAAACAGCGCGTCGCTGCCCGGGAACCAATAGGCGATGTGGCCGCGCGTGTGGCCGGGAACGAAGAAGATCTCGGCGCGCTCCTTGCCGAAATCGTAGGTGCCGCCGTCGCTGACCTCGACGTCGATGCCGGGAATGCGGTCGCGGTCGTGGCTCGGCCCCACGATGGTGCAGCCGGTCGCCGCCTTGATCTCGAGATTGCCGCCGGTGTGGTCGGGGTGATGGTGCGTGTTGAGGATATGCGTGATGCGCCATTGGCGGCGTTCAGCCGCCGCCAGCACCGGCTCGGCCACGGAGGGGTCGACGACGGCGGTCACGTTCGCGGCGGGCTCGTGGACGAGCCAGACGTAATTGTCCTGGAGGACGGGAATGCGCTCGATCTCGAACCGAGCCATGGTTGCCTCGCGTCAAGAGGAAATGGATGCCGCGAACCTAACATCCGGCGCCGGAATTGGTAGAGTGGCGCGCGGAATGCCGCCATGTGGAACGACGTCCTCGACCTCCGCGACTTCTATTCGACCGGCCTTGGCCTGACCGCGCGCCGCCTGCTTCGGCTGAAGCTCCGGGCGCTCTGGCCGAAGGTCGCGGGCGAGCGCGTGCTCGGCATGGGCTACGCCGTGCCTTATCTCGGCCTCTGGCAGGGCGAGGCCGAGCGTGCGATCGCGCTGATGCCGGCCGAGCGCGGAGTCCTGCATTGGCCGTCCGACAGCCCCAACGCCACGGCGCTCGGCGAAGAGACCCATCTTCCGCTGCCCGACCGCGCGATCGACCGCGTGCTGCTCGTCCACGCGGTCGAGACCAGCGAGGCCTTGGGTGCCATGCTGCGCGAGGTCTGGCGCATCATGGCCGACGGCGGGCGCATGATCGTCATCGTCCCCAACCGGAGAAGCCTCTGGGCCCGGCTCGAGCGCACGCCGTTCGGCCACGGGCGGCCGTTCTCGATCGGGCAGATCACGCGCCTGCTGCGCGATTCGATGTTCACGCCGCTCCGCACGGAAAAGGCGCTCATCCTGCCGCCGTTCCGCTCGCGCCTGCTGCTCGCTTGGGCGCCGGCCTGGGACAAGTACGGGTCGCGATTCCTTCCGTTCCTGGCCGGCGCCATCGTCGTCGAGGCGAGCAAGCAGGTCTACGCCGCGCACGCGGTGCCGGCGCGGGCTCAGCGGCGGCGGGTCTTGACGGTGCCTTCCTTGGCCCGGCCCGCCACGCGCCGCGACCCGAGCGACTGAGCCGCGCGCGCGCGGCCGATCAAGTCCATCTTGAACGGTGTGTGCTGGTAGGTGTCGTTGATCCAGTTCGAGATCAGCAGGTGCGCATAGGCGCGCCAGGAGTTGCGCGGCGTCTTGGCCGGATCGTTGTCGGGGAAGTAGTTCTCGGGGATGCGCACCGTGGCGGGGCGCGCCTTCTGGTCGCGCTGATATTCGTCGCTCAGCGTGAAGGTGTCGTATTCCAAGTGATTGAACATGTAGATCGCGCGCGCGGCCCGCTCTTGGATGAGGCAAATGCCGGCCTCGTCCGATTCGGCGAGGATCTCGAGCTCGGGGTGCTTGGTGATGTCGCGGGCGCGCACCTCGGTGTAGCGCGAGACCGGGACCGGAAACGTGTCCGTGAACCCGCGCAGAATCTCGGAGCCGCGCTTCACCACGCGGTGCTCGAAGATGCCCGAGAGCTTCCGCGGCAGCAGGTATTTGGGCACGCGGTAGCGGTGATAGAGCGCGGCCTGGGCGCCCCAGCAGATGTTGAAGCTGCTGAAGACACTCTCCGCGGCCCAATCGAAGATCTCGCAGAGCTCCGGCCAGTACTTGACCTCTTCGAACTCGATCTCCTCGACCGGGGCGCCCGTGACGATGAGACCGTCGAACTTCTCGTTCCGGATCTCGTTCCAGGGCCGGTAGAAGGCGATCATGTGCTCGCGCGGCGTGTGCGTCGGCGTATAGGTCGCCGTGGTGAGCAGCGTGAACTCGATCTGCAGCGGCGTGGCGCCGATGAGGCGCGCCAGCTGCGTCTCGGTCTTGATCTTCTCCGGCATGAGATTGAGCATCGCGATCCGCAGCGGGCGGATGTCCTGGCGGATGGCGTCGTGCTCGGCAATGACGACGACGCCCTCCTCCTGAAGCGTGCGGCCGGCGGGCAGGTCGTCGGGAATTTTGATCGGCATTTCGTTTCGGGGTGGCGGCCGGACGGAGCGGCCTTGGGGTTGCGGCGATGGCGATAGCTAGGCAGCCGAGGCGCCGCCGTCAATGCCGCCGGCGCGCAAACCGCGCCGCGGCTGTGGGTTTCTAAACCGCTGAATTTCCTTGGCTCGGCGGCGCTCTCCGGCGCCTCGGCGCGGGCCATCTATATACACTTTTAACCATTCCGACGCATGGTGCCGCCGGGCGCGAGGCCACGAAAACAAGAACGGCCTCGCCGTCGAGGGACGAATGAACGATCTCCGCCGCAGGTTCCGGCGCCGATTCGCTCTCATGAGCACGCTCGTCACGGTGACGGCGGCGATCGGAGTCGCGTTCCTGATCGCCAATACCTACTGGCACATGCTGATGAGCATCGGCGAGCGCCGGCACGGCGAGATCGCGACCGAATTCTACGCCGCCGCCACCGAACGTTTCGCGGATTTTCTCGCCAAGGCGCGGAGCCTCGCTCCCGACGCGATCCGCGACGATCCGGAGACCCTCCGTCTGGCCGTGCTCGCGAAATCGTTCCTGCGCGGCACGCGCGTCGTGCGCCTTGCCATCCACGACCAGGAAGGGCGCACGCTGTTTTCGACCGCTCCCGACGAGATCGGCTCCTATCCCAACAATCGCCGCGATCTCCAGGCCGCGCGCCGCGGCGAGATCACCGCCACGCGCATGAGCATGGGCTCGTTCATGGGCGTCGACGGCTCGGCCGCGGACCGCAAGCTGGTCGAAAGCTTCGTGCCCGTGCGCGGTCCCGACGGCAAGCAGGCGATCGTCTCGCTCTACAGCGACGCCACCGGCTATCACCTCATTATCGAGGGCAATCTCATCATCCTCATCGCTGTCGTGGTCGGCGCGCTCTTCGCCGTGCTCGGCATGCTGATCTTCTATGTCGGCCGCGACAGGGTGCTCGCCGAGCAGCAGCAGAAGAATGCGGCGCTGACCGAGAGCGTGCGGCTGGCCGAAGAAGCCAGCCGGATGAAATCGCGCTTCGTCGCCAGCATGGGCCACGAGCTCCGGACGCCGCTCAACGCCATCATCGGCTTCTCCGAGGCCATGAAAGCCAAGGTGTTCGGCTCTTTGGGTTCGCCCAAATACGAGGAATACGCCGCCACGATCCATACCAGCGGCCGGCATTTGCTCGCCGTCGTCGACGACATTCTCGACATGGCGCGCATCGAGGGCGGCAAGGCCGTGCTGCACGAATCCGTCTTCTCGTTGCGCGCGGCGCTCGGGAACTGCGCGCAGCTCATCGCGCCCGACGCCGAGCGCCATGGCCTGACGTTCGCCGCCCGTATCGCGGACGGGCTTCCGGCCGTGCGCGGCGACGAGGCCAAGATCAACCAGATCGTGCTCAATCTGCTCGCCAATGCCGTGCGCTACACGCCGCGCGGCGGCCGCGTCGGTCTCTCCGCCGAGACGCTCATCGACGGTTCCGTCCTCATCGCCGTGGCCGACAACGGCATCGGCATCCCCGCCGACCAGCTCGCCTCGGTGTTCGAGCCGTTCCGCCAGGCCGACAACGCCAAGGTGCGCAAGAGCGGCGGCCTCGGCCTCGGGCTCAATATCGCGAAGTCCTTCGCCGAGATGCATGGCGCCGAGCTGCTGCTCGAGAGCGAGCCCGGCCGCGGCACCACCGCGCGCATCATCCTGCCGAAGGCACGCCTCGTGCGCGCCGGCGCATTCGAGTTGTCCGTCGCCGCCTGAGGCGCGTATCGGGCGTTTCCGCCTACCCTGCGGTCGCCGGTGACCGCGCGCGATAGGTCACGATCTGCCGCACGAGCGCCGGCGCCGCGATCGCGAAGCCGGCCAGCGTCGTCCCGATGCCCGGTGCCACCATCACCACCGCGCCGATGCCGGCCAGCAGGCATTCCCAGGGCCGCATGCGCACCCACATGTAGCGCGAGAACGCCGCGGAGAGCAGCACGATGCCCGCGGCGCAGCTCGCCGTGGTCACGACGAAATCGTACCAGGTGAATCCCTTGGTCACGATCAGCATGGCCGGCGAATAGACGAAGACGAACGGCACCAGCACCTTGCCGAGGCCGAGGCGGAACGCCGTGTTTCCGGTGCGGAACGGATCCGCGCCGGCCATCGAGGCGCCCGCGTAGGCGGCGAGCGCCACAGGCGGCGTGATGTCGGCGAGCACGCCGTAATAGAACACGAAGAAATGCGCGACGATGGGCTCGACGCCGAGCTTGCCCAGTACCGGCGCCGCCACCGTCACCATGATGATGTAGTTGGCCGTCGTCGGAATGCCGCAGCCGAGCAGGATGCAGACGACGCCGGTCAGGATGAGCGTGAAGAACAGCGTGATCGCCGGCAGGCCTAACGCGCCGCCCGGGATCAGCGGCTGGACGACCGCGGCGACGTCGCCGGCGTAGGAGGTGATGAGATCGGTGATGCGGAAGCCGACGCCGGTCAGCGTCACCACGCCGACGATGATGCCGACCGTGGCGGCCGCGGCGCCGACCGCGATCGCATATTTGGCGCCGGTGATGAACGCCTCGACCAGCTGCGGAAACGTCAATCGGCGCCGGGCATGCGGCACTGCCGCAACGGCGGCGGCGCCGGCAAGCAGCAGATAGAACGGAATTGCGGGATTGCCGAGCTCCACCACCACGACGGCCGCGGCGCCCCAGAGCGCGGCCAAGAGCGGCCGCGCCATGCCGACGACGATGCAGGCCGTGATGCCGTAGAAGGCCGAAAGATAGGGGCTGGCGCCCGAGAACAGCACCACGAGCAGCAGCAGCAGCGGGAAGATCGTGATCCAATCGCGCCGGATCACCTCGCGCGCGTTCGGCAGCTCGGCGGCCGTGAGCCCCCGCAGGCCGCTGCGCTTGGCCTCGAAATGCACCTGCATGAACACGCCGAAAAAGTGCATGGCCGCCGGCGCGATCGCGGCGAGAATGATCTCCTGGTAGGGCCGGTTGAGGTATTCGATCATCAGGAACGCGGCCGCGCCCATGATCGGCGGCGTGATCTGGCCGCCGGTCGACGCGGTCGATTCCACCGCCGCCGCGAAATGGCGCGGATAGCCGAGCCGGATCATCGCCGGGATGGTGAGCGAGCCCACCGTCACCGTATTGGCGATCGACGAGCCCGAGATCATGCCGAACAGGCCCGAGCCGAAGATCGAAACCTTCGCGGGTCCGCCCGCGTAGCGGCCCGCCACGCAGGAGGCGAGATCGATGAAGAGGCGCCCCAACCCGACGCGCGTCGCCAATACGCCGAACAGCACGAAGTGGAAGACGTAAGTGGCGACGACGCCGAGCGCGATTCCGTAGATGCCCTGGCTCGTCAGATAGAGGTGATTGACGATCTCGGTCCAGGTGGCGCCGGCATGGGCAAGCACGCCCGGCATGAACGGCCCGAAATGCGCGTAGGCCATGAACACGAGCGCGATGATCGGCAGCGGCCAGCCGACGCTGCGCCGCGTCGCTTCGAGCAGCACGACGATGAGGATCGTGCCCATGACCACGTCTTCGACGAACGGATTGCCGACGCGGAACGCGAGGTCTTCGAAGATCACCGGCACGTAGAGGCTCGAAACGGCGGCGCCCGCCGCCAAAATCCAATCGGGCCAGGCGATGCCGGCGGGGCGCCACCACGACGCGGCGGGTATTTCGCGCTCGCGCCGCTTGCTGAACGCGAAGACGAGAAAGATGAGGCCTAAGACGAAGGCCATGTGGATGCCGCGATGCGTCTGCTCGCGCAGCAATCCGAAGCCGGCCGTGTAGTAGTGGAAGCAGGAGAGGGCCAGCAGCAGCGCGCCGACGATCCATTCGGCCGCCTTGCCTTGCGGCCGGAAGCGCACCTCGGGATCGAATTGCTCCTCGAGCTTCTGGATCTCGGCCGGATCCGCCGCTTCTATTTTCATGCGGGCTCGTCTCCGCGCAAAAAAGGGGGCCGGACGGCTCCGGCCCCCCTTCGTCTCCGCTGCGGCGGGCGCTACTTCAAGAGACCCGCTTCCTTATAGAATTTCGCGGCGCCCGGATGGAGCGGGATGCCGATGCCGGCGAGCGCCGTCTCCTTCCGGATCATCTTGCCCTTGGCGTGGCCGGCGTCGAGCGCGCCGCGTGCCTTGTCGCCCCACATGCCCTTGACCACGGCATAGACGACGTCGTCCGGCACCTTGGCCGAGGTCACCCATTGCGCGCCGACGCTGACGGTCTTGACGCCCGCGACGCCCTTGTAGGTGTTGGCCGGAATTTCTTCGGTCGCGAAGAACTCGTACTGCGACAGGATTTTCGCGGCGTTGGGTCCGTCGATCGGCACCAGCTCGATGCCGGATCCGGTCGAGGCGAGCTCGCTGATGGCGCCCGCGGGGAAGCCGCCGACGAAGAAGAACGCATCCATCGCGCCGTCCTTCATCTTGTCGCCGGCCTGGTTGGGCTTGAGGTATTCGGCCTTGACGTCGCTGTCTTTGAGTCCCCACGCGCCCAAGATGATGCGCGCGTCGACGAGCGTGCCCGAGCCGGGCTCGTCGAGCGAGACGCGCTTCCCTTTCAAATCGGCCACGCTCTTGATGCCCGCGCCCTTCCGCGCGACGAGGTGGATGCTCTCCGGATAGAGATTGGCGATCGCGCGCAGGTCGGCCGCCTTGGGCTTGCCTTCCCAGATGCCGGTGCCGGTGAACGCCCAATAGGCGACGTCGGCCTGGCTGAAGCCCGACTCCATGCTGCCGCCCATGATCGAGTTGACGTTGGCGACCGAGCCGTTCGTCGCCACCGCCGTCAGCACGAGGTTCGGCGGCTGCGAGATCGCGTTCGCGAGGATGCCGCCGATGGGATAATAGGTGCCGGCGGTGCCGCCGGTGCCGATGCGGAAGAACTTCTGCTGGGCGGAAACCGGGCCGCCCGCCGCGATGCCCGCCGCAACCGCGGCGATACCGAGCCAACGCAACATCTTCATGATCCCGAACCCTCCATATCAGGCCGGCGCCTGGCGCCGGCGATGTCATCCGTGTTTAAGGGGAGCGCGGGCGAGCGGCAAGGCTGGCCCAGATCTCGACCGCGGGCGATACGACCGGTGGTGCGAGAAGAATATTCCGCCGCGGGCCGGAAAGCGCCGATACTCCACCGTTCACCCATGCCTACCCGCGGCTGGCGAAACGAGTTTGCGCACGGCCACACTGTGACGTAGCACGCTTGCTGCGCTAGATTGCCGGCATGAATCGTCCCCTGCCGCCGCTCGAGGAATTGCGCCGCGCGATCGACGCCGTCGACGACGGTCTGCTCGACCTCGTCGTGCGTCGCGGCGAACTCGTCGCCGAAGTCGGGCGCGGCAAGACGACGGCCGACGCGCCGATCTACCGCCCCGCGCGCGAGGCGCAGATCATGCGCCGCCTCTTGGCCCGGCCATCGGATTCGGGCGAGAAGGACCGCATCCTGCGCATCTGGCGCGCGATCATGGCGGCGTCTTACGAGCGCCAGGGGGGCTTGCGCATCGCCGCCGACCCGCAGGTGGATTGGGAAGCCGCGGTCCATTTCTGCCCGCGCGCGCGTCCCGCGGCCGCCGGCGCCGCCGAAGCGCTGGCCAAGGTCCTGAGCGGGGCGGCCGAGCTCGCCGTCGTGCCGGCGCCGACGCCGTTCGGCGGCGCGGCCTGGCTCGCGCCGCTGATCGAGGCACGCCGCCAGAGCGCGTCCGTCTTCGTGCTGAGCCGCTTGCCGTTTTTCGCCTTGCCCGGCAC
>JBKOUH010000172.1:0-4522 GCA_046723285.1 Pseudomonadota bacterium | reverse complement strand
CCCTTCTTGGCGAACGGCGAAACGATGATCGCCGGAATGCGGGTGCCCGGCCCCCAGCGGTCGCCCCAGCCCGGACCCGAGGGCGGCGGCACGTGGTCCCAGAAGCCGCCATGCTCGTCATAGGTGACGATCACGAGCATGCGCGGCCATTGCGGGCTCTTCCTGAGTTTCTCGAGGATGCCGGCGATGTGCGCGTCGCCGCTCATCAAATCGGTGTAGCCCGGGTGTTGGTTGAAGCGCCCGGCCGGCTTGTAGAACGCGACCTGGGGCAGCGTGCCGTGCTCGATGTCGCGCACGAAATCCTCGCCGTCCTTCAAGAAGCGCTCGCGGTCGGCGGTGCCCGGCGCGAAGCGCGCGAAGTAGTTGAACGGCTGGTGGTGCGGCTGGAAGATCGGGCTCTCGGGCTCGCGGCTATAAATCACCTTGCGCTTTTCGCCCGGCGGACGTCGCCCATCCGCGAGCGCGGCGCTGTAGCCGCCGGCATACCAGGCCCAGCTGATGTTCTTGGCCGAGAGCGTGTCGCCGATCGTACGCGCGGTTTGCGGCGGCAGCGGCTCGTTGAGCGTCTTGGTGCCCTTGGGATCGGCGAGATTAAGATCGCCCCCGGGCGCCGGCGGAATGCCGCTCGGCTGATAGGGCGGCTGCGTCGTATTGACCGCAAAACCGTCGCGCGTGATCTGGCCGCCGAGACCGGCGCTGAACACGCGCACGGCGCCCTCCTCGGCCGGCGGCGACTCGGGCCGCCGCTCGAGCTTGCCGTCGGCGCCGAGGCGCACGCGCATCGCCTCGGGCGCGTTCTTGAATTCGGGCGTGCAGGCGCAAACCAACCATTGGTGATTGAGGAACGAGCCGCCGAACGCCCCCATGAAGAAATTGTCGGCGAGCGTATAATCCTTGGCCCACGTCCACAGCTTCATGACGCTGCCGTCGATATAGCCCATCGTCCAGGCGCCGACGGTCGACATGGCGACGAAGCGGTCGTTGCGGCCGCCGTTGATCTGCTCGATGTGGTGGAAATAGGCGTGGATCGGGCTCGGCAGCACGTCGCCGAGCGAGCGCGAAACCGGCGGCGCGTCGATGCGGAACGGGCCGTTCGCGAGCTTCGGAAATTTCGGATCGGCCTTGCCGTCGTGGCCCCAGACCGTGATCTGGGCGAGCGGCTTTCCATCGTGGCCGGTCTGCGTCTTCTGCGCCGCGGTCGCGTTGGCAATGCCGTTGGCGCCGGGAAACATGCCGTAGAGATGATCGAAGCTGCGGTTCTCAGCGTAGATGACGACGATGTGCTCGATGCGCGAGAGCTGGCGGTCGTCGACTTCGGCGGCGGCGCGACCGGCGAAAACGAGCGCGCCCGCCAGCGCGAGCACCAATGCGAACAATCGCTTCATGCTGTCCTCCCGCTGGGCTCGACTATGCGGACGCGAGCCGCTTTTCGGGCGAGCATGGCGAACCTGGCCTAAGCCTTCAAGAGCGCCCGCACGGCCGCCGCGACCTCTTCCGGTGTCCGCCGGAACGCCGCTTCGAGCGAAGGCGAGAACGGCACCGGGATGCGCGGGGAGCCGAGGCGCTTCACGCGCGCGCCGCAAGCTTCGGCCACGGTGGCCGCGATCTCGGCGCCGAAGCCGGCCGTCAGCACGGCCTCGTGCACGACGAGGAGGCGCTTCGTCTTGGCCGCCGAGGCGATAATGGCGTCCTGATCCCAGGGCCAGATGCAGCGGAGGTCGATCACTTCGGCATCGATCCTCTCGCGCGCGAGCGCGTCGGCGGCGTCGAGGCAGGCTTGAACCGTGAGCGACCACGAGACAATCGTGACGTCGCGACCCGCGCGGCATATGCGCGTCTTGCCGAGGCGCGCGTCGGCCTCGCCCTCCTCCACCTCGCCGGTCACGCCCCAAAGTTCCTTGTGCTCGAGTAGGATCACCGGATCGTCGCAGCGGATCGCGGCTTTCATCATCGCGTAGCTGTCGGCCGGCGTGGCCGGCGCGAGCACGACGAGGCCCGGCATGTGCGCCCACCAGGCTTCGAGCGATTGCGAGTGCTGCGCGGCGCAATTCATCCAGAGCCCGGTCGGCTGGCGCACGACGATGGGCACGCGCGCTTGGCCGCCGAACATGTAGCGCGCCTTGGCCGCCTGGTTCACGAGCTCGTCGGCGGCGCAAAGCGTGAAATCGAGATAGCGCGTCTCGACCACGGGCCGCGTGCCGCACATGGCGGCGCCGACCGCGGCGCCCATGATCGCGGCCTCGGAGATCGGCGTGTCGCAGACGCGCGCCGGGCCGAACTCGGCCTGCAAGCCCTTGTACTGCTGGAACACGCCGCCGCGTCCCAGATCTTCGCCGAGCGCCCACACGGTGGGATCGCGGCGCATCTCCTCGGCGAGCGCGCGGCGCGATGCCTCGACGATGGTCATCGCCGTCATCGCCGTGCTCCCGCGAACTGCGGCGCACCGATGTCCTGCACCTCGCCGAGCGCGTCTTCGAGCCGCGGCTGCGGCGCGAGCTCCGCGCCCGCGATTGCCCTGGCGACTTCTGCCTCCGCAGCCGCGACGGCGGCATCCAATTCCGCCGCCGCGATGCCCAGACCCGCGAGCTGGCCGCGTGTGCGCGCGAGCGGGTCGTCGGATTTGGCGCGCGCCACGTCGTCGGGATTGCGGTAGCCGCCGAGATCGGCCGAGGTATGGCCTGACCAACGATAGGTGCGCGCGATCATGAACAGCGGCCCACCGCCCGCGCGCACGGTCCGAACCAGCTCGCCGGCGAGATCGTCAACGGCGGCAACGTCGTTGCCGTCGCACGAGAACGCGCGAATGCCGAGCGCCTCGGCGCGCGCGGCGATGCCCGGCCCTGCGGTCATCGTCGATGTCGGCGTGGTCGCGGCCCAGCGATTGTCCTCGCAGACGAACAGCACCGGCAGCTTGTACACCGCGGCCCAATTGAGCGACTCGAGGAACGGCCCGCGATTGACCGCGCCGTCGCCGAAGAAGCAGGCGACGACCGTGCTACGCCCGAGCAGTTTCGCCGCATGCGCGGCGCCGACCGCGATCGGCATGCCGGCGGCGACGACGCCGTTGGCGCCGAGCATGCCGATCGAAAAATCGGCGATGTGCATCGAGCCGCCCTTGCCCTGGCAATAGCCGCCGGCGCGGCCGAACAGCTCGAGCATCATCGCGCCGATGTCGCCGCCCTTGGCGATGGTGTGGCCGTGGCCGCGATGCGTCGAGGTGATCTGGTCGGAGGGTGTCAGATTGGCGCAGTCGCCGGCGGGGATCGCCTCCTGCCCGGTCGAGAGATGCACGAAGCCCGGGATGCGCTTCTCGTTGTAAAGCCGCTCGGCCGCGTTCTCGAACGCGCGGATGCGCGCCATCGTGTGGTAATGCGCGAGCAGGCGCTCGACCGCCGGCGCGTTCCGGCGCGAAGCTTCTTTCATGCTCCCCCCGGGCCGCCGCTTATTCCGTCTTCATCCACCCGTCGAGCGCGACGACGCCCTGCCCTTCGGCGCGGATGAGCAAGGGATCGACGGCGGCCGCGAGCACGCGCGGGGCGGCGATGAGCGCGAAGGACGACATCGCCACCAGCGCTCCGGCGAGCGCGTCGAGATCGCCGCGCGCGCGGTTGCGGTCGCCGCGGATGCGCGCGAGCCCCTTCACTTCGTCGATCATCGCGTAGGCGCCGGCGCGGTCGATCGGCGCGAGGCGCACGGCACGGTCGCCGTAAACTTCGTCAAGGCCCTCGCCCATCGTCAGCGTCACGATCGGCCCGGCCTCGGGATCGCGCTCGAAGCGGATCGCGACTTCGGCCAGCCCCTGCTCGAGGCGCTGGATCGCAATGCCGTCGAGGTACGCGTCGGGCACCGCCACGCTCGCGTTGATGAGCATCGTCTCGACCGCGAAGGCCAGGGCCGAGACAGTCTCGACGCCGAGCGCGATCGCGCCGATCTCTGCGCGGTGCAAGACGTCGGGCGAAAGCACCTTGGCCACATAGGGCGGCGGAAACGGCAGCGATTTCGGCACCGGCGTGTCGCGCCGGATCCACAGCATGGTCGGGATCGCGATGCCGAGCAGGCGGAAGATTTGCATCGCCTGGCCGGCATGGAAGACACGCTCGTTCCCGAGCGGCGCCTCGTCTTCCCAGATCAGCGCCGGCGATTGCGGCGCCGACCAATTGAGAAACGCGCGCAGTCCGTCGGCGGCGCCCTCGGGCGTGCGGAAGCCGGCGATGCCGGCGGCCGCGAGCAGCCGCAGCGCTTCCGGCGCATCGGGCAACACGAGCGCCGCCAGCGGCTTGTCCGAGCGCAGCGCCGCATCGGCGACGGGCGCCACGGCGGCCTTGGCATCGATCGCGGCGCCGGTGCCGAGCACCGCCAGCACGATGTCATTATTGGGCGCGTCGAGCGCTTCGTTGAGCACCGCGCCCATCGCTTCGACCGGCGCCTCCGCCGGCACGTCCGCGACGCGGCCGGGCGCGAGCACGAGTCCGTTCTGCGCCAAGCGCGCGCGCGCCAGATCATCGAGGCCTTCGACCGTGAG
>JBKOUH010000025.1:0-4939 GCA_046723285.1 Pseudomonadota bacterium | reverse complement strand
CTCAAGGAGACGGCGACCCACACGGTTTTCGCGGACGGCGCCGCGAACGCGCCGGCGATGTTCATCGGCGAGGCGCCGGGCGCCGAGGAGGACCGCGTCGGGCGGCCCTTCGTGGGCGTGAGCGGCCAGCTGCTCGACCGCATGCTCGCCGCGATCGGCCTTTCACGATCTTTAAACGCTTACATCACCAACATCCTGTTTTGGCGCCCACCGGGCAATCGCGAACCATCGAGCGAGGAGATCGCCCTGTGCCTGCCTTTCGTGATGCGGCATATAGAGCTGGTGCGGCCGACAGTACTCGTCTTCCTCGGCGGGCCCTCGGCCAAGACCTTGCTCGGCCGTGCCGAAGGGATCACGCGCCTGCGCGGCAAATGGCACGAATTCCGGACGCAGGGCATGTACGAGCGCGGCGAGCCGCCGATCGCGGCGATGGCGACGTTTCACCCCGCCTATCTGCTGCGCACGCCCGGGGCCAAGCGCGAGGCCTGGCGCGATCTGGTTGCGATAAAGGCGCGCTTGGCCGAGGCCGGCGCGCCGGGTTAGTAGACGGCGGCATCTCGAAGCCCGCCTTGCGCACGAGGACGCGCGAGCGCGGGTGAGGGGTTCCTCGAACGCGACGACAATGCAACGGACACGGAGGACGATTTGACGCCCGCCCTGCCCCGACTCTTGCGAGTGCCGCGCGCATTCGTAGCACTGCCGCTGTTGGCCGCCGTGGCCATCCTGCCCGCCTGCTCGGACCGCTCGATCGACCCGAGCGCGATGGGGCGGCGCGATCCGGCCTATGGCTACGGCACCTGGCACCCCGCCCTCAGCGAGGTTCCGAAGGCAATATCCGATAGCGATGCCGACCTCTATCGGCAAATCTTCGCGTATCAGCAGCGGCAGGACTGGGGCGCGGCCGACCGCCTCGTCGCCCAGTTGAAGGACCGCTCGCTGCTTGGCCACGTGTTGGCCGCGCGCTATCTCGACGGCTATCCGGCGAAGCCCGCCGAGCTGCGCGCGTGGCTCGCGCAATACTCCGAGCTCCCCGACGCATCGCGCATTGCGGCGCTGGCCCGCGGCGGCGCGCGCCAGGTCCCGGCACACAAGAAGCGCTTGCGGCGGCATGCGGATGCGGGCGATCCCGAAGGCGGCGCCACCACGTCGAGGAAGCCCAAGCCGCGGCCCGACTATCGCCACCGCGCCTACACCGCGCGCGGCGTCGGCACCGTGCAGGGCGCCTATCAGCTGCAGCTGCGCCGCGGCAATTACGAGGCGGCCGAGTCGATCTTGAACGGCCCCAACGCCGAGCGCGCGCTCGGCGCGACACGCGTCGACACGCTCAAGACCGAGCTCGCGATCTATTATCTTCAGTCCGGGCGGTTCGACCGCGCTTACGCGCTCGCCTCGGCCGCGACGCGCTCGCGCGACGCGGTTCCGCAATCGGCCTGGGTCGCCGGGCTCGCCGGTTGGAAGACCGGCAAGCACAGGGAGGCGGCGCAGAATTTCGAATACGTCGCCGGCATCAAGCGCGACAACGACTGGCCGCAGGCCCGCGCCGCCTATTGGGCCGCGCGCGCCTACGATTCGGCCGGCGATTCCGCGAGCGCGCGGCGCTGGCTCGAGCGCGCCGCCGGCTATTCGCGCACGCTCTACGGCATGGTCGCGCGCCAGCGCCTCGGCATGCGCCAGGATTTCAACTTCGGCGTCGCCATGCAGCCGGATGCCACGCATCTCGCGCGCATCGGCGGCACGCCCGAAGGCAAGCGCGCGTTCGGCCTGATCCAGATCGGCATGGTGCATCATGCCGGCGAGGAACTGCTGCGCCAGTACAAGGCGCAGGGCGAGACCATGTCGGAGACCTATCTCGCCATCGCCGACCGCGGCGCGTTGCCCGACCTCGCCTACTATGTGAGCGCGCAGATCTACACCAAGACCGGCCGCCTCTATGACCCCGGCCTCTATCCGGTGCCCAATTGGAAGCCGAAGAACGGATTCCAGCTCGACCGCGCGGTGATGTTCGCGATCATGCGCCAGGAATCGGCGTTCCAGCCCAAGGTCATCAGCAAGGCCAATGCGCGCGGCCTGATGCAGCTGATTCCGCCGACGGCCAGCCTCATGGCCGGCGACAGCCGCCTGCGCACCCAGCTCGGGCGCCTGTTCGATCCCGAGTTCAACATGGAGCTCGGCCAGCGCTATTTGAGCCATCTCCTGAAGAACGACGCCGGCGGCAACATCGCGTTCGCCGCCGCCGCCTACAACGCCGGCGAAGGCGCGCTGGCGAAGTGGAATCTGCGCGAGGATCCGCTGCTGTTCCTGGCCACGATCCCCTACGGCGAAACGCGCGAATACGTGGAGCGCGTGCTCTACAATGTCGCGGCCTATCGCTTCCGCCTGGGCCAGAACCCCAGCGAACTCGAGGATTTGGCCCAGAATCGCTGGCCCACCTACCGCCCGCAAGACCAGCAACTGTCGCTCGGCACGGTGGCGAACCCCTGGTGACGGGGGCCGTGCCCGATACTAGATTGGGCGCATGAGCAAGATGGATGAGAGCCGGCCTTTCCTGCCGGTGAATATCGCCGTGCTGACCGTGTCCGACACGCGCAGCCTGGCCGAAGACCGCTCGGGCGACACGCTGGCCGAGCGCATCCGCGCCGCGGGCCACATCGTCGTCGAGCGCAAGATCGTCAAGGACGAGGCGGCGCTGATCACGTCCCAGTTGAAGGCTTGGATCGCCGACCCCAAGGTGGACGTCGTGATCTCGACCGGCGGCACCGGCGTCACCGGCCGCGACGTGACCCCCGAGGCGTTTCACGCCGTCTATGAAAAGGAGATCGTGGGCTTCGGCGAGTTGTTCCGCTGGCTCTCGTATCAGAAGATCAAGACCTCGACGATCCAGTCGCGCGCCACGGCCGGGGTCGCGGGCGGCACCTATCTTTTCGCGCTGCCGGGCTCGCCGGGCGCGGTCAAGGACGCGTGGGACGACATCATCGTCTGGCAGCTCGACAACCGGCACCGCCCCTGCAACCTCGTCGAGCTGATGCCGCGCCTGCAAGAGCACTTGAAGAAGACGGCGTGAGCATTCGCGGGCTGGCCCTCGTCGCGGCGCCGCTGCTCGTCCTCGCCGGAGGCGCATTGGGCGAAAGCCGGAGCGCGTGGCCGAGCCAGGACATGCTCGCGCGCCAATTCGAGCGCATCGCGTTCACGAGCGAATATGGCGGGCAGAACCGCGCCGGACGCCTCATCCGCTGGAGCGGGCCGGTCCGCGTGCGGCTCACCGGCCACATGCCCGACCGCTTCCGCGTCGAGGTCGAGCGCCAGCTTGCCGAACTGCGCGCGCTGTCGGGCCTCGCGATCGAGATCGCGCAGGAGGGCGCTGAGGGTCTGCCGCCGCCGATGACGATCGAGTTCTCGAATTCGCGCGGCGGCACCACGTTCGAGCCCGACGCGCCGTGCCGGACCCTCATCTGGGAGGACCGCTACGTCATCAGCAAGGTGCAGATCTACATCGCGCCCTATCCCGACTATGTCCGCCGCCACTGCATCGCCGAGGAAGTGACTCAGGCGCTGGGCCTCGCCGACGACTCGCCGCTGATCCGCGATTCGATCTATCACGATGCGAGCGCACGCCAGCGCATCGCGCCCTGGGACGCGCTGATGGTACGCGTGCTTTACGATCCGCGCTTGAAGCCGGGCATGACCAAGGCCGAAGCCATGCCGATCGTCCGCCGCATCATCGCCGAGCATCTGAGCCGCGGCGCGACCAGCTCGAGCCGGCCGCGCTAGAGCCACCCCTCCCCCTGCACCGTCAACAAACGTAAACATTCGTCAACATCTGCGAGCATTTCCGGCCCGCCCTGCCGTGGCGGAGCGCTAGAGTCGCGAACCCTTGGCTTTTCTTGGCTTTCATTGGCTTCGCTTGGCTTTTGCGCGCCTTCGACCTTGGCTTTCCTTGGCCTCGGCGCGCCGCGCACCTTGGCTTTTGTTGGCTTCGACCTTGGCTTTCCTTGGCTTTTCGCGCGATGCGCGCTCGGCGGGATCGCCTGCCGGCTGTGGCGTTACTTCCGATTCACATTACAAAGAGCACGGGGGAGATTAGAACAATAAGTGAACATAGTCAATACACGTTACGGTAGCAACCGCGGCGAAAGCGCCGCCGCCTTTGGGACCGCGCGCTTGGAAGCGCGCGGCCCCAGCGTTATCCAATATTCAGCGACGCGCCGTTCAAGCCGAGGATCACGCCGCTCGTGTAGCCCGCGCGCGGATCGGCGAGATAGCGGATCGCGTGGACGATTTCGTCCATCGTGGCGAGGCGGCGCATGGGGATGCTGGCGAGATACTTCTCGAGCTGCACGCCGCTGAACTCCTTCGACATGCTGCCGGCGATCACCGAGGGCGCGATCGCGTTGCAATAGATGCCGTAGCGCGCACCGGCGATGGCGTAGCTCTTGGTGATCGCGTGCACGCCGGCCTTGGAGGCACCATAGGCCGGATGCGGGCCGACGCCGCCCAGCTGCCCCGAGATCGAGCCGGCGTTGACGATGCGCCCGCCCGGCGGCGCGTTCTTCTTCATCGCGGCGAAGGCTGCCGCGCAGCCGTGGAACGTGCCGGTGAGATTGATGCCGATGATGCGGTCCCACTCCTCCGGGCTCGCCTGATCGACCGGCGCGTTGCTGACGACGCCGGCGCAATTTATCCAGACGCGCAGCTCGCTTTCGGCCGCGGCGCGCTCGGCGAGTGCCATGACGGCGGCGCGGTCACGCACGTCGAGCGCCACCGGCACCGTATTCTCCGCCCGCGGCGGCGCCTTGAGATCGGCGGCGTAGACGTGAAAGCCGTCGGCGCGGAAGCTCGCCGCAGCGGCGGCGCCCATGTCCCCGGCGGCGCCGGTGATGACGACACCTTTGCCCTTGCCGGCGCTCATCGCGTTTCCCTCCCCCTAAGAACGAATCCGGCG
>JBKOUH010000317.1:0-3259 GCA_046723285.1 Pseudomonadota bacterium | reverse complement strand
CTACTTCAAGCACAAGACCGTCATCGGCAAAGGCGTCTCGATCGGCTCCAACACCGTGCTCGTGGCGCCGGTCAAGGTCGGCGACGGCGCCCTCGTCGGCGCCAGCAGCACGATCACGCGCGAGGTCCCGCCCGATGCGCTGGCGGTGACGCGCGCCGAGCAGAGAGAGATTCCCGGCGCCGCCAAGCGCTATCGCGAGAAGAAGCTCGCGGAGAAGGCGGCCAAAGGCAAAGCGAAAGACGGATAGGATAGAAAGCCATGTGCGGCATCGTCGGCATCATCGGCAAGCGCGAAGTGAGCCCGCTCCTCGTCGAGGGGCTGAAGCGGCTCGAATATCGCGGCTACGATTCGGCGGGCATCGCGACGCTCGCCAATGGCCACATCAAGCGCCGCCGCGCCCAGGGCAAAATCGCCAACCTCGAGGCCAAACTCGCGGAGCGGCCGCTCTCGGGCACGATCGGCATCGCGCACACGCGCTGGGCGACGCACGGCGTGCCCAACGAGGTGAACGCGCATCCGCACGCCACCGACCGCGTCGCGATCGTCCACAACGGCATCATCGAGAATTTCCAGGAGATCAAGGCCGAGCTGATCGCCGAGGGGCACAAATTCGAGAGCCAGACCGACAGCGAGATCGTGGCCCATCTCGTCACGCACTATCTCGACCAGCAGATGAAGCCCAAGGAGGCCGTGGCCGCGACCTTGAAGCGCCTCCAAGGCGCGTTCGCGCTGGCGCTGCTGTTCGCGGGCGAGCACGATCTCTTGATCGGCGCGCGGCGCGGGCCCCCGCTCGCGGTGGGCTATGGCGACGGCGAGATGTATTTGGGCTCCGACGCGCTGGCGCTCGCGATGCTCACGCGCAAGATCTGCTATCTCGAGGATGGCGACTACGCGGTCGTCCACGGCACCAGCGCCGAGATCTACAATGCCGACGACAAGCTGGTGACGCGGAAGGTCGTCGAGACCGCGGCCTCGGGCGCCCTCATCGGCAAGGGCGAGTTCCGCCACTTCATGCTGAAGGAGATCTACGAGCAGCCGGCCGTGATCGGCGACACGCTCTCGAGCTATCTCAACCCGGCCACGCTCGCGATCAACCTGCCCGCGCTTCCGTTCGACCTCGCCAAGGTGCCGCGCTTCACGATCACCGCCTGCGGCACGGCGTTTTACGCCGGCTTCGTCGCCAAATACTGGATGGAGCAGATCGCGCGCGTGCCGGTCGAACTCGATGTCGCCTCCGAGCTCCGCTACCGCAACGCGCCAATGCCCGAGGGCGGCGTCATGATCGTCGTCTCGCAATCGGGCGAGACCGCCGACACGCTCGCGGCGCTGCGCTACGCGAAGGAGCAGAAGCAGAAGGTCATCGCGGTCGTGAACGTGCCCGAAAGCTCGATCGCGCGCGAAGCGGATGCGGTGCTGCCGACGCGCGCCGGGCCGGAAATCGGCGTCGCCTCGACCAAGGCGTTCACGACGCAGCTGACCGTCCTTGCCGCGCTGGTGCTGGCGACGGCGCGGGCGCGCGGCGCGATCGACAAGAAGCGCGAGGCTCATCTCTCGCACGCGATCGCCGAAGTTCCGGCGCGCGCGGCCGAGGTGCTCGCGCACGACAAGCAGCTGAAGCTCATCGCGCACGTGATCAGCCAGGCGCGCGACGTGCTTTATCTTGGGCGCGGGACCTCCTACCCGATTGCGCTCGAGGGCGCTTTGAAGCTCAAGGAGATTTCCTACATACACGCCGAAGGCTACGCCGCCGGCGAGATGAAGCACGGGCCGATCGCGCTCATCGACGAGACCGTGCCGATCATCGTGATCGCGCCGCACGACGAATTGTTCGACAAGACCGCATCCAACACGCAGGAGACCGTGGCGCGCGGCGGCAAGGTGATCTTCCTCTCCGATAAGCCCGGCATCGACAAGCTCGGCGACATCGCGCTGACCTCGGTCGAATTGCCGACCGTCGATCCGTTCGTGGCGCCGATCCTCTACGCGATCCCGGTGCAGCTGCTCGCCTATCACACGGCCGTCATCAAAGGCACCGACGTCGACAAGCCGCGCAACCTCGCAAAGAGCGTCACCGTCGAGTGAGCGAGGAGGAAAAGCCGGCGCTTGCGCGCTTGGTCGCGGTCCTCCGCGGCGACCCCGACGGCGGGTTCCTTCGCCGCGCGCAATACTACGTGTTCAGCGCCGTCGCCGGCGGCATCGTCGGCTTCATGATCGTGGCGATGGCGACGCCGTCGCGCGACCGCGGCGGCGAGGGATTTTCGCTCGAGGTCTATTTCGGCGCGGTCGCCGCCGGGGCCGTGCTGGCGCTCGCGATGACGATCGTCCCGCGCTTCCTCCACCCCAAGGATTGGCCGACGCGCGAGGAGTTCCGCCGCGGCGCGAATCCGCGGAAAGACGACCCCGGCGTTTGAGCTCCCGGCGCTAAGCGCCGGCGTTGGGCGCGCCTGCCAATCGCGGGGCTTTCGCGCGCGCATCCGGCCCACGGCCTAGATTGCCGCGCAGCACGCGCCAGGCGACGGCGGGCGCCAGGATCGAGGGCGGCGGCGCCACGAGGTTCGCGACCTTGTGGAACGCGAGCGCGGCGGCGGGGTCGCGGTGCGCGGCGCGGTGCAGCTTCGCGATGTACCAGTTGATGAACTTCACCATCGGCCCGCGTT
This sequence comes from Pseudomonadota bacterium, assembly GCA_046723285.1. GTDB lineage: Bacteria > Pseudomonadota > Alphaproteobacteria > Bin65 > Bin65 > SBBV01. The sequence continues at coordinate 602 of JBKOUH010000317.1, read as the reverse complement.
TGCCTTCGACTTCGGCGAAACCGAGATCGGCGCCGGCCGCGATCTGCCACGGCCCGTCCACGACGCGGGCCACGCGGGCGAAGAAGCGCCGCCACAGCGGCGCGCCGCCATCGTCGCCGAGACAGTCGGCGAGCGCCGCCGCCTGCAGCGCGGCCGAGGTCATGCCTTGACCGAACACCGGATTGAAGCGCGAGACCGCGTCGCCGATCACGAGCAGGCCCGCGGGGAAGCGCTTCAGTCGCTCGTAATGGCGGCGCGTGCTGCCGGGAACCTTGTACGTCTTCACCTCCGACAGCGGCTCGGCCGTCCGCGCGAGCTCGTGCAGGCCCGGACACGGGAGGCCGGCGAGGAATTCGACGAAGCCGTCGCCGTCGGTCGGCGGATGGCGGTCGAAGTAGCCGACGGTCGACAGGATCCAGCGATCGCCTTCCATCGCGAGCAGGGCGCCCGAGCGCGGGTTCGGCGGCTGCGTCGCGATCACGAGGCCGATCTTGCCGCCGAGATGCTCGGGCCGCCGGCGATAGATGCGGCTGGCATAGCCGAGGCCGACGCGCACCTCGTTCTCTTGCGGCGGCGCGTAGCCGAAGGCTTCGAGCCAAGCC
>JBKOUH010000484.1:0-6136 GCA_046723285.1 Pseudomonadota bacterium | reverse complement strand
GTGGCGCGGAACGCGCGGCCGAGGCTGGTGCGGTAGAAAAGGAAATTCAGGGCCAAGATCGCGAGCACGGCCGAGGCGAGCGTCAACAGCGGCATCACGCCGACCGCAAGCCCGCCGCCGAGCGATAGCGATTCGGTCTCGATCGACCCGGCACGTAGGCGGCGGCTGTCGGCGGAGAAGGCCTCGAGCAGGCCGTTCTGCACGATGATCGAGAGGCCGAAAGTGACGAGCAGCGGCGGAAGAATGTCGCGCCCGAGCGTGCGGTTGAGCAGCACGAACTGCAGCGCATAGCCGAACGCGAAGAGCAAAGGCGCCGCCAGCAGCGCGGCGAGGAAAGGATCGAGCCCGAGCGCCGTCGTGACCACGAGCACCACGAATGCGGCCAGCACGATGAGGTCGCCATGCGCCAAGTTGACGACGCGCATAATGCCGAAGATCAGCGACAGCCCGGCGGCGAAGAGGGCGTAGAGCCCGCCGAGCATGATCCCCTGCAGCAGCGCGTCGAGCCAGGCGGTCATGACGCGGCCGCCATCACGCGCCGAAATACGCGGCGTGGATTTGCTCGCGCGTGAGTTCGGAGGGGCGGCCGGCGAGCGAGACGCGGCCCTCCTGGAAGCAATAGACGCGGTCGGCCACGGCCATGGCCTGCACGATGTCCTGCTCGACGAGGAGGATGCTCGTGCCCTGCGCCTTGATCGCCGGCACCGCGTTGTAGATGTCGCGAATCACGATCGGCGCCAGGCCGAGGCTGATCTCGTCGCACAGCAGGATGCGCGGATTGGCCATCAGCGCGCGGCCGATCGCGGCCATCTGCTGCTGCCCGCCCGAGAGCGAGGGTCCGGGCGCGCGCCGCCGCTCGGCGAGGGCCGGAAAGAGCGCGTAGACGCGTTCCAAGTTCCAATAGCCTCCGGGCGCGCGCCCGTAGCCGCCGATCAAGAGATTTTCCTCGACGCTCAACGATGGGAACAGCCGGCGCCCCTCGGGCACGAGCGAGATACCGAGCCGCGTGATCCGCGCCGGCGCCAATCCGCCGATGGGCGCGCCGTCGAGCCGGACCGCGCCGGGCGGGCTCGGCAAGAGGCCCGTGACCGCTTTCAGGAACGTGGATTTCCCGGCGCCGTTGGCGCCGATGATGGCGACGGTTTCGCCTTGGGCGAGCGCTGCGTCGATGCCGTAAAGGGCCTGGAAATCGCCGTAGAAGGCGGTGAGGCCGCGCGTCTCCAGCATCGCCTCAGGCCGCGATGCCCATATAGATCTCCTGCACCTCGGGCGAATTCATCACCGCGTGCGGCTCCCCTTCGGCGATCTTGCGGCCGAAATCGAGCACGATCAACCGGCCCACCACGGCGAGCAGCGCGTGCACGATGTGCTCGATCCAGACGATGGTGATGCCGCCGGCGCGGATGCTCCGGATCGTCTCGACGAGTGCCTGGCATTCGCCTTCGGTGAGACCGCCCGCGATCTCGTCGAGCAGCAGCAATTGGGGTCCGGTCGCGAGCGCACGCGCGAGCTCGAGGCGCTTGCGTTCGAGCAGCGTCAGCGTGCCGGCGGGGCGATTGGCGCGGTCGAGCAAGCCGGTGCGGCGGAGAATCTCGGCGCAGGGCTCGATCGCCGCGCGCTCGGATTTCCGCCCGCCATAGACCGCGCCGACGAGCAAATTCTCGAACACGGTCAAGTTCTCGAACGGGTGCGGGATCTGATAGGTGCGGCCGATGCCGCCGGCCGCGCGCCGGTGCGTGCCGAGCGCGGTGATGTCGGCGCCCTTGAAACGGATCGTGCCGGCGTCGGGCACGAGATCGCCGGCGATGAGGTTGAACAGCGTCGTCTTGCCGGCCCCGTTGGGGCCCACGATGCCGAGCGCCTCGCCCTGGTTCGCATCGAGGTCGATCGCGTCGGCCGCTTTCAGCGACCCGAACGAGCGCGTGAGGCCCCGGATTTCGAGAAAAGTCATGCGAACTCGAATGGCGGCGGTCGCGGATCAGCGATCACGAGCCGCCCTCTGGCAGCACTGTCGTCCCGGCCGAAGCAAGCGGCGCAAGGGCGTGCCCGCTCCGGTCGGGATGACGAGCGTTCGACACCGGCTTACGCGATCGCCTGCATCTTGCCGCCGGTCGGAATGTTGGGCGCGGTCTGATTGTCGGTGATGACGATGTCGTAGCGGTTGCCCTTCAAGCGCCACTGGCCGCCGACGAGGGGCGTGCGCGTGACGTTGGCGCGCGCGAAGGGCGGAACGCTTTCGAGGTTCCACTTCACCGGCCCGACGATGGTCTGGAGGTTCGTCTCCTGGATCGCCTTCACCATCGCTTTCGGATCGCCGAGCGCGGGCGTGCGTTTCAGCACGTCGACGGCGACTTCGAACAGCGAATGGATAAAGCCGATCGGCTGCGTCCACTGCTTCTTGGTGGCGTTCTGATACGCGTCGGCGAGCTGCTTTGCGCTCTGGCCGTTCAGCGACGACTTGAACGGATGCGAGGGCGACCACCACACTTCGGACGAGAGATTGTTGCCGTCCTTGCCGAGCGCCTGCACCGCGACCGGGAACAGGATCGCCTTGCCGACCGAGGCGACCTTGGGCTTGAATCCCTGCTGCAGCGCCTGCTTCCAGAAGGTCGTGAAATCCGGCGGCAGCACGACGCCGGTGATGATCTCGCATTTGGCGTTCTTGAAGGCCGCGATCTGCGCCGAGAAATTGTCGGTCAAGTTCTGGTAGCGGCCGGGGTCGGTCAGCGTGAAGCCCTGCTTTTCGAGCACGGGCGGGAAGCCCACCTGCTTGTCGCCCCAGGCGTTGCCGTCGCCGTCGTTGGGAAACAGGCCGCCCACCGCTTTGTTGGTCGGCACCTGGTTCCACATGTTGGTGAAGACGGCGATGATGTCTTCGAGGCCCCAGAAATAGTGATAGGTGTAGTTGAAGCCCTTCCACGCCGGCGGCCCGCCGGCGGGATTGGCCTGGCGGCCGATGAACCAGGGCTGCCACGGCGCCATGGTCGAGACGCAGGGCTGCTCCTCGATCTCGCACTGGGTCGAAACCGGGTTGGTCGTCTCGGGCGTCGACGCCACGAGCATCAAGTCGACCTTGTCCTGGACGATCAGGTCCTTCGCTACCTGCGCCGCGCGGTTCGGGTTCGACTGGCTGTCCTTGACGATGACCTCGACCGGATGCGTGCGGCTCCCGATCTTCAAGCCGCCCTTCATCGCGGCCTTGAACGCGGCCACGGTGAAATTGTCGGCTTCGGCGAAGGCGGCGAGCGGCCCCGTCTGCGGGCTCACATAGCCGAGCTTGATCGTCTTCTGCTGCGCGATCGCCGGCGCCGCGATGACGGCGCTGCCGGCGGCGGCACCGGCGAGAAACGTGCGGCGGGCGATTTTCTTGGGCTTGGTCATGTTTCTCTCCCTTGCATTGTCATTTTGATTGTCGTCCTCGCGAAAGCGGGAACAATGTCTCCGGCGACGTGGTCGCAACGCAAGAGCGTTGCTCTTGTCAACTCGCGAAACTGCGCGAATTGACCGTAAGCTCGGCACTTGCCGAGCGCCTGGGTCCCCGCTTTCGCGGGGACGACAAGTAAGAGCAAGCTCACTGCTTCGGCAGCGTGTGCAGCTTCTCGGTGTTGACGAGATCGGGCGCGGTCCAGCCATTAATGTCATATTCGGCCATGCACTTCTCGACGAATTGCTTTAAGCGCACGTCGGTGCCGGCGGCCATCGCGCCGAAGAGGGCGTAGCGCCGGATCTCCTCGTGGCTGCCGCTGTAGTTGATCTCGTAGAGCTCGTGGCGCGCGCCGAACTCGGTTCCGATCGCGTCCCACAGCAGCTTCATGAGCTTCACGCGCCCGACCGAATCGACGCCGCCCGAGCCGCGCATGTATTTGTCGAGATAAGGGCGCAAGACGGGGTTCTTGAAGTCGTTGACGTGCGAGTTGAGATAGATGAGGCCGCTCGCCACGGTCTGCTCGATCAGCTTCTTGATCTGCACGTAAGCCTCGGGCGCCAGGATCTGATAGGCCGAGGCGGGCTCCATGCCGGGCAGGATGGCGCCGCCTTCCCAAGGATCGGCGGTCTTCGCCATCGCGTCGGAAAGGCCCCAGATCATGTTGCGCCAGGCCAGCACCTCGCCGATGTTGGCCTCGACGCCGCGGAACGCGCGCGAGCCGGTGATCTCGGTCGCCTTCATCAAGAGACCGGTGATGAAGTCGAGCTTCACTGCGAGGCGCGTGCAGCCGTGGATCAGCGCGCGCGGCAGGAAGCCGGTGCGCGGGAAGAAATTGTTCGCCTTCTCGACGTCGGCGTAGACGAAGACGTCGTCCCACGGCACGAACACATCGTCCAGCACGAAGATCGCGTCGTTCTCGTCGAGGCGGCTCGAGAGCGGATAGTCGAATGGGCTCCCCATCACCGCCGCGCGATATTCGTTGGAGACGCGGCAGATGAGCTTCACGCCCTTGGCGTTGGTCGGCACCATGAACACGCAGGCGTAGTTCTTACCCTGCACGGGAATGAGCCCGTGATGCGCTACGAATGTGTAGTGCGTCAGCGCCGATCCGGTGGCGACGACCTTGGCGCCGCTCACATGGATGCCGCCGCCGGTCTCCTTGGTCACATGGCAATAGACGTCTTGTCCGCCGGCGGGCGAACCGGGCGCCGCGCTGCGGTCGACCGGCGGATGGATGATCGCGTGGTTGACGAACGGTACGCGCTCCTGGCTCTTGCGATACCAGCGCTTCGCGTTCTCCTCGTAGGGCGCGTAGAACTTCGCGTTGGCGCCGAGTGTCGCGAGGAACGCGGCCTTGTAATCCGGCGCCCGCCCGAGCCAGCCATAGCCGATGCGCGCCCATTCGGCGATCGCGTCGCGGCCCTTCACCTGCTCGTCGAGAGTGGTCGGCGCCTTGAAGTAGCGGTGCGTGAAGCCGCCCCATTCGGTCGGCATGGTCAAGATGTTCTTGCCGCTCTTGTTGTCGGCATGCAGCGCGTCATAGAGGCGCGCGATCATGCGCGCGCAATTCTGGAATGCGGGATGCTCGGTGATCTTCTTGACGCGCTCGCCGTAAATCCAGATCTCGCGGCCGTCGTCGAGGCTCTCGAGATATTCGCGGCCCGTGTAGGGCAACGTGACAGCGCCGGCCTTGGGTGTTTTGGCGGCGACCGCATCCGGTGGCGTCATGCTCTCCTCCCGAAATCGGCGTTCGACGTCTCTCCGCAACAGCGCGGCGCGTCGCGATTGAGAGGCATCCTAGCACGGCGGCGGCGCCGTTGACGCTACGCACCGATCGAAAAATACCGGATCGCGCCGAAACATGGTTTCCCAAGGGAAAGCGCGACGCTGGCGCGCGCTATTCGGCCGCCATGCGCTGCGGTGTTGCATTTGCGCCGGCGAACAGCGATCGGCCGCTCATCCGCGCCGGCTTCGCCGCGCCGAGCAGCTCGACGACGGTCGGCACGACGTCGAATGAGCTGCGCAGGCCGTAATCGCCGGGCGCGAGGCCGGCGCCCGCGAGAAACGTCACGCCGTGGCCGCCGGTGTGTCCGCCCGGCCGCTGATACGGCACCGGGCCGATGCGGCCGAGGCGCTTGTGCTCGAAGCCGATCGGCGAATTGCGCCAGATGACGTGGAGATCGGCACTGGTGGGTTCGAGCGCATAGGGATCGTTGCGCGCTATCCGCTCGACCGAGGCGACGACCGGCTCGCCGGTGCGGATATTGCGGCAGCCGCGCACCAAGCGCTCCAGCGCATTGAGCGCGAAGCCATAGGCCCAGCGCGGCACGCGGCCGTTCGCTTCGCGGCCCGCGAGATTGATGCGGATGCGCCCATCGTAATAGGACGGAATGGCGAAGGCGCGCATCGCCGGCCAGAAGCGCCGATACCAAGTCGCCGCGATGGCATCGACCGAAATCCGCGCCGCGGTCGAGCCGTCTTCGGGCCAGGCCGGTCTTGGATCGGCCTCTTCGGGTCGCGCGCGCCTCTGAAGCGCGGCGCTCCAATCCTCGGGCGCCGTGAAACCCTGCTTCACGACGCCGGGCCACCATGTCTCCGTCTCCGCCACCGGCGGCACGGTCTCCCGGTCCGCGACCCAATCCGTACGGCCTTTCAGCAGCGCCGCCCCGAAGTGATGGCGGAACAAAAGTTCCGGCAGCAGCACCATGC
>JBKOUH010000350.1:0-2353 GCA_046723285.1 Pseudomonadota bacterium | reverse complement strand
GCTGTGGCCGGTGAAGAAAGCGGTGATATTCAGCTTCGGTTTTTCGGGTGCAGCGAACGCCGTTGCCGCGCACAGCAGGACGGCCACCGCAGCGGCCGCGAGCCTCACTGCCGCCCCGCCAGAAGAGCGTCGACGACGCCCGGATCGGCGAGAGTCGACGTATCGCCGAACCCGCTCGTCTCCCCTTCCGCAATCTTCCTCAGGATCCGGCGCATGATCTTGCCCGAGCGCGTCTTGGGAAGCCCCGGCGCCCATTGGATCATGTCTGGCGTCGCGATCGGGCCGATCTCCTTGCGCACCCATTGGACCAGTTCTATGCGGAGATCCTCGGAGGGCTCGATGCCGGCTTTCAACGTCACGTAGGCGTAGATGCCCTGGCCCTTGATGTCGTGTGGATAGCCGACGACGGCCGATTCGGCGACCTTGGGATTCGCGACGAGCGCGCTTTCCACTTCCGCGGTGCCGAGACGGTGGCCGGCGACGTTGATGACGTCGTCGACGCGGCCGGTGATCCAGTAATAGCCGTCGGCGTCGCGCCGGCAGCCGTCGCCGGTGAAGTAGAAGCCCTTGTAGGTCGAGAAGTAGGTCTGCACGAAGCGCTCGTGGTCGCGGAACACGGTGCGCATCTGCCCCGGCCACGAATCGGCGATGCAGAGATTGCCCTCGCAGGCGCCCTCGAGCACCTTGCCGTTGCCGTCGACGATGACGGGCTGGATGCCGAAATAGGGCTTGGTCGCCGAGCCCGGTTTCAAGGCAATGGCGCCTGGCAGCGGCGTGATCAGGATCCCGCCGGTTTCGGTCTGCCACCAGGTGTCGACGATGGGGCAGCGGCGCTCGCCGACGACGCGGTGATACCATTCCCACGCTTCGGGATTGATCGGCTCGCCGACCGTGCCGAGCAGGCGGATCGAGGCGCGGCTCGTCTTCTTCACGGGCCCCTCGCCCTCGCGCATCAGCGCGCGGATCGCGGTCGGCGCGGTGTAGAAGATGTTGACCTTGTGCTTGTCGCACACTTCCCAGAAGCGCGCGGCGGTGGGGTAATTCGGCACGCCCTCGAACATCAGCGAGATCGCGCCGTTCGCGAGCGGACCGTAGACGATGTAGCTGTGGCCGGTGACCCAGCCGACATCGGCCGTGCACCAATAGACCTCGCCCTCGCGGTAGTCGAACACGTGCTGATGCGTGAGCGACGTGTAGACAAGATAGCCGCCGGTCGTGTGCAGCACGCCCTTGGGCTTACCGGTCGAGCCCGAGGTGTAGAGGATGAAGAGCGGGTCCTCGGCGCTCATCGGCTCGGCCTTGCAGGTGGGCTGCTGCTTGGCGAGCAGCTCGTGCCACCAGAGATCGCGTCCTTCCGTCCAGCCGATCTTGCCGCCGGTCCGCTTCAAGACGATGCAGTGCTTGACCGTCGGGCACTTCTTGAGCGCCTCGTCGGCGTTGGCTTTGAGCGGCACCTTGCGGCCGCCGCGCAGGCCCTCGTCGGCGGTGATGACGAGGTTCGAATCGCAATCCTGGATGCGGCCCACGAGCGAATCGGGCGAGAAGCCACCGAAGACGACCGAGTGGACGGCGCCGATGCGCGCGCAGGCCAGCATCGCGGCGGCGGCCTCGGGCACCATCGGCATGTAGATCGTGATGCGGTCACCCTTCTTGACGCCGAGCGACTTCATCGCATTGGCGAGGCGGCAGACCGTCTCGTGCAGCTCTTTGTAGGTGACGTTGCGGCTTTCCTTGGGATCGTCGCCTTCCCAGAGGATGGCCGTCTGCCCGCCGCGCTTCTGGAGATGGCGGTCGAGGCAATTGAGCGAGGCGTTCAGAACGCCGTCCTCGAACCATTTGATCGAGACGTTGTGGGTGTCGAAGCTGGTGTTCTTGATCTTGGTGGGCGGCGCGATCCAGTCGATGCGCTTGGCGTGCTCGCCCCAGAAGCCGTTGGGGTCTTTGACCGAGCGTGCATACATTTCTTCGTATTGCTTCGCGTCGACCCAGGCCTTGCCGCGCCACGAATCAGGTACCGGATAGACGTTGGCCGACATCGCGCTTCTCCCGCGTTTCTCGTTGCTTGGCCCGCCCGCGCTCCGCGGCCGCGCCGTTCCAGGCGAGAATGACAGTGCCTCTCATAGCGGGCAAAGGGGCAAAGAGTCACGAGGCGGGCCGGCGCGCGACGTCGGCGCACGGCAGCGAACGCGCGATTCGGCGGGGCATCCCCCGGGGGTTGCGGAACTAGCCTTTCATAGCCTTTCATGGCCTTTTCCGGCCCTTTTCGGCCTGTTTGACGCCGGTGCTTCCGGCGCCGATGCGATTGGCCAAGGCGCCCGCAAACTCGGCGCGCGCCTCGGCTTCGGCCTTCGCC
>JBKOUH010000222.1:0-3084 GCA_046723285.1 Pseudomonadota bacterium | reverse complement strand
TGCCAGACGTTGGGATGCATGTAGAGCCCGGCCGAGCCATCGAACCAGAAAGTCTTGAAGTGCTCGGGCCGCACGTCGTCGCCGGGCAGCGCCATCGGCACCACGAAGGGCTTGCGCTCGAGCGAGAAGAACATCTGCCCGCCGTCCGGGTGATAATTCGCATGCCACAACAACACGCGCGGGGTGTCCGCCGAAGGCGGATCGGCGAAACCCAGAAGATAATGCCCGCCGACCGCCTCGTTGCGGCCCATCAAGCGGCCGTTCTCCCACCAGGCGGCGAAGACGCCCTCGGTCGTGCCGCCCTCGTCGCCGCTGTCGCCGTCGACTGGCCGCCGGCCCTGCGCCGGCCAGCGCACGATCTCGATCGTCTGCGTCTCGGCATCGCGCACCAGCGTACCGTAGCCCTCAAGGCTCTCCGGCGTCGCCACGACCAGCGGGGCCGTGACGATGCGCAAGCCCGCCGGAATCTTCGGATGGAGATAGTCGGGCGCCGGTGCCGCCGCGGTTTCAAGCATCGCCTTGCCTCGTCATGTCTCGTTCGGCGCACGCTGGGCTTGGGGTGCTTGCATCCATCCTTCGAGGGCCGCAGTGCGGCCATCTCAGGATGAGGCCTATTTGCTCAAACAAAAGAGCCTCGTCCTGAGGTGCCCGTCGCTCGCTTCGCGAGCTCATGGCGAAGCTTCGCTTCGCCCGAAGCTCGGCCTCTTGGCCGAGCGTCTGGGCCTCGAAGGACGGACACGAGCGCTTTCTCCGCGGCGTCCGCCCTACGGCTTCATCGCCTTCTTGAGATAGCTCGTGTCGACGTACTTGGCCGGATTGGCGAGCTTCTTCTGGGGCTCGCCGTATTTGCTGCGCAGCGCCAGCACCACCCGGATGCCCTCCATGTCGAACTTGCCGTCCTTGAAGAGGCCGCCCTTGGCCGCGAACAGCGCGTCGTAGCTCGCGGCGGCGGCGCCCGCGTTCATCTGCGGCAGCTTCTCGCGCAGGATCGCAACCGCCGCCGCCTTGTTCTTGCGGTCGTAGAGCCAGATCATCGATTGGAGATAGGCGCGGATGTAGCCGACGATCTCCGCTTCGTGATCCTTCGCCCAGCGCCGCGTCACGGCGGCGACGAGGCCCTGGTAATGGCCGTAAGTCGGCGCCGCGTAGGCGAGCACGTTGAAGCCCATGGCTTTCGCCGTGATGTCGAACGGCGTGATCAGCATCGTGCCGTCGTGCTCCTTCTTCTCGAGCGCCTGCCAGCGCTGCAGCACGCCGCCCGCCTTCACGAACTCGACGTCGGTTTCCTTGATGCCGTGGCGCGCGAGCAGATCGCGCAGCACGAACGCGTAGCCGGTCGAGAGCGCGTCGACCGACAATTTCTTGCCCTTCAAGGCTTCGAAGATCTTGATCTCGGGCACGGTGACGAGGGAGAGGAACCCGTTGTCGCCGCCCATCACCGCGACCATGTCGGGGTTGTCGATCTTCACCGGCCCCTGGTCTTCCTGATAGGCGACGACGTTGTCGATCGCCGTCATCGCGATGTTGAACTTGCCGGCATAGGTGTTGGTGAGCTGGAATTCCGAGCTCGGCGTCGGCGTGATGTTCACCTCGATGCCGGCGGCGGCGAAGTAGCCGTTCTTCTCCGCGGTCCAGAGCGGCCAGTTGAACCCGCCCGGGAAAACGATGACTTCGACCTTCTTTTTCTCCTGCGCCACGGCCCCGGTTGCCGCGGCAATGGCCAGCAGCGCGGTCGCGACGCTTTTCAGAATGGCGCGCATGAGCTTTCTCCCTGTGTTCTTGTTGCAGCCGATCGAAGTCCAATCTCCCGGCGGTGCAAAGATATCAGGAGCCGGGGAGCCGTGGAGAATCATTCGTGGCGCTTCGCGCGCGGACGGACGGCCCTTCCCGGCGCCCTGACTACCATTTCTTTTTCTTTACCCGCGCGCCGTCACTGCCGCTTGGCCATGAAATCAAGGATCTCGCGGCCGATCGCCTCGTCGGCGGTGTTGAAGTGGTGGACCATCGAGAGGTGATTGTGCTGGACCAGGCGCGTGAAGCGCGGGCACGCGCGGTCGCGCTTGCACAGCGCCGCGAACAGCTCGCCGCCGCTCACGTCGAGGCCGGGATTGTCGTATTGCGCGACGACGATGAAGACCGGCGTCTTGGCGCCGCCGATGTGGTTGATCGCCGAGCGGTCGGCGTATTGCGCGGGATCGCTGCCGAAATAGGCCTGCATGTTCTTGCTGTTCGGATCCTTGACGTCGATCTCGAGCCGGTAGCGCCCGCTCATCAGCACGACGCCGGCGACGCCCGGCCCTTCGGCGGGATGAAGCTTCGGATTGAACGCGTAGGTCGCGACATGCGTGGCGCCGGCCGAGTGGCCGATCAGGAAGATCTTGTCCGGGTCGCCGCCTTGCGCTGCCGCGTTGCGCTTCAGCCACTGGACGACCATGCCGACATCCTCGGCGCCAGAGGGATAGGCCGCGGCCGGCGCGAGCCGGTAGGTCATGTTGATGCCGACCGCGCCCTGGCACGCGAACCACATCGTCACGTTGCCGTAGATCTCGTCGTTGACGCGCTTGTCGCCGCGCACATAGGCACCGCCGTGCACGAAGACGACGACCGGCGCGCGCTCGGCCTTGGCCGGCTTGTAGACATCGAATTTCTGCTTGGGGTCCTCGCCATAGGCCTGGTCGCGGGCGATGGTGACGCCGTCCTTCGGCGCCTTCGCCAAGAGCGGCGTGAACGCGTCCTCCATCGCTTTCACGTGCGCGCCGATATTGGTGCCCCAGATGGGACCGACCTCGGCCATCTTCGCCCGCACCTCGGGCGGCAGCGCGCTCACCTGCGCCAGCGCGGGCGCGGCGGAAACGGCGAGTACGGCGAACGCAATGGCCACGCGGCGCATGGTTTCCTCCCGTGATTTTGGCCGAGAGGATACGCCCGTCATCGGCGGCGCACGCATGAGATTTCGGCGGGGCGGGTTCGCGCGACAGCGTGGAGGCGCCGCTGTTGTCAGGTCGGCTTATCCTCGACCTCGCGAGGGTCGTCGACATCGTGCTCGATGCTCTCGCCGGGAAAGGGCGTCACGGCCACTTGCGT
>JBKOUH010000221.1:0-9036 GCA_046723285.1 Pseudomonadota bacterium | reverse complement strand
CGCCGGCCTTGCTCGCCTTGATGCCGACCAGGTCCTTCATCTCGGCGAGGTCGACGACGTGCGAGAGCTTGGCGAGGCGGAGCTTCAGCGTCGGGATCAGCGTCATCCCGCCCGCCATCAGCTTGGCGTCCTTCTTCTTCTTGAGCGTGTCGGCCGCTTTCGCGAGCGTCTTCGGTCTCTCGTATTGGAACTCGTACATCTTCTTCTCCCTTACTTCGCGGCCTTATTCTTGGCTTTGCGGATCGCCGACCAGACGCGGTGCGGCGTGGCGGGCATCTCGATCTTGTCGACGCCAACCGCACGCAACGCGTCGTGCACCGCATTCATGACGGCTGCCGGTGCGGCGATGGCGCCGGCCTCGCCGCAGCCCTTGACGCCGAGCGGGTTCAAGGGCGAGGGCACCTGGATCGTGCCGATCTTGAAGCTCGGCACGTTGTCGGCGCGCGGCATCGTGTAGTCCATGTAGGAGCCGCTCTCGAGCTGCCCCTCGGCGTCGTAGACGGTGCCTTCGAGGAGGGCCTGGCCGACGCCCTGCACGATGCCGCCATGGACTTGGCCCTCGACGACCATCGGATTGATGATGGTCCCGAAATCGTCGACCGCGGCGTAGTTCACGATCTCGGTCGTGCCGGTTTCGGGGTCGATCTCGACCTCGCAAATATGCGTGCCGGCGGGGAACGAGAAGTTCAACGGATCGAAAAACGCGGTCTCCTCGAAGCCGGGCTCCAAGTCCTTGGGATAGTTGTGCGGCACGTAGGCGGTGAACGCCACTTGCGCGATGTTCACCTCTTTATCGGTGCCGGCGACGCGGAACTTGCCGTCGCGGAACTCGATGTCGTGCGGCGAGGCTTCGAGCAGGTGGCCCGCGATCTTCTTGCCCTTTTCGATGATCTTGTCGGCGGCCTTGCACACGGCCGAGAGGCCGACCGCGGCCGAGCGCGAGCCGTAGGTGCCCATGCCGAACGGGGTCTTGGCGGTGTCGCCGTGCACGATCTCGATGTTCTCGAACGGAACGCCGAGCCGGTCGGCGACGACCTGGGCGTAGGTCGTCTCGTGGCTCTGGCCGTGCGCGTGCGTGCCGACATGGACCGAGACGTTGCCGGTCGGGTTGAACCGCACCGTCGCCGATTCCCACAGCCCGACGCCGCCGCCCAAGGCACCCACCGCCGCCGACGGCGCGATGCCGCAGGCTTCGATGTAGGAGGAATAGCCGAGCCCCCGGAGCTTGCCGCGCTTCTTGGCGTCGGCCTTGCGCTGCGCGAAGCCGGGCACGTCGGCAAGCTTCAACGCGTCGCGCATCGCGCGCGGGAAGTCGCCGCAGTCGTATTGATGGATGACCGGCGTCGTGTAGGGGAACTCGTTGGGCTGCACGAAATTGCGCCGGCGCAGCTCGTCGGGCGCAAGCTTGAGCTTGGCCGCCGCCTCCTCGACCAGGCGCTCGACGACGAACGTCGCCTCGGGCCGGCCCGCGCCGCGATAGGCGTCGACGGGCGTGGTGTTGGTGAAGACGCCCTGTACGTCGCAATAGATCACCGGCGTCTTGTATTGGCCGGCCAGGAGCGTCGCGTAGAGATACGTCGGGATCGCCGAGGAGAAGGTCGAAAGATAGGCACCGAGATTGGCGACCGTGTTGACCCGCATCGCCAAGAACTTGCCCTCCCTATCGAGGGCAAGTTCCGCGGTCGTAACGTGGTCGCGGCCGTGCGCATCCGAGAGGAAGCTCTCGCTGCGCTCGCAGGTCCACTTCACCGGGCGGCCGATCTTCTTGGCGGCCCAGAGCGCGACGGTCTCCTCGGCATAGATGAAGATCTTCGAGCCGAAGCCGCCGCCGACATCGGGCGCGATCACGCGCAGCTTGTGCTCGGGCGCGATGCCGATGAAGGCCGAGAGCACGAGGCGCGCCACATGCGGGTTCTGCGAGGTGGTGTGGAGCGTGAATTCGCCGCTGCCCTTGTCATATTCGGCGATCGCGGCGCGCGGCTCGATCGCGTTGGGAACGAGCCGGTTGTTGATGATTTGCAGCTTCACCGTATGCGCGGCGCCGGAGAAGGCGGCGTCGGTCTTGGCCTTGTCGCCGATCTCCCAGTCGTAGCAGAGGTTGTTGGGCGCCTCGGCGTGGAGCTGGGGCTGGCCGGGTTTGTGCGCGGTGGCCGTGTCGACGACGGCGGGGAGGGTCTTGTAATCGACCTCGACCGCTTCGGCGCCGTCCTTGGCCGCATCGAGCGATTCGCCGAGCACGACGGCGACATGGTCGCCGACATAGCGCACTTTCTTGGTGGCGAGGGCCGGATGCGGCGGCGCCTTGTGCGGGCTGCCGTCCTTGCCCTTGATCACCCAGCCGCAGATCAGCGTGCCGATCTTGTCCTCGGCGAGCTCGTCGCCGGTCAGAACCGCGACGACGCCGGGAACCTTGAGCGCCTTCGCCTTGTTGATCTTGCGGATCTCGGCATGCGCGTGCGGCGAGCGCACGAACGCGGCGTAGAGCTGATGCCGGCGGTTGAAATCGTCGAGATAGTGCCCGTTGCCGGTGATGAAGCGGAGGTCTTCCGTGCGTTTGACGGCGCGGCCGATGCTCATGTCGGTCATGGCATCACCCCTTCCAATCGTGGCTGGCCTGGGCGCCGGCCATGATCGCTTTGACGATGTTGTGATAGCCGGTGCAGCGGCAGATGTTGCCCTCGAGCCACTCGCGCACCTCGGTCTCGGTGGGCTTGGCGTTGCGCTTGGCGAGGTCGAGGGCGCTCATGATCATGCCCGGCGTGCAGAAGCCGCACTGCAGGCCATGATTCTCGTGGAAGGCCTGCTGCATCGGATGCAGCTTGCCGTTCTTGGCCAGGCCCTCGATGGTCGTGATCTTCTTGCCCTCGCACTGCACGGCCAGGATCGTGCAGCTCTTGATCGAAGCGCCGTCGACGTGGACGACGCAGGCGCCGCATTGGCTCGTGTCGCAGCCGACATGCGTGCCGGTGAGGCCGAGCGTCTCGCGCAGGAATTGCACGAGCAGCGTGCGCGGTTCGGCTTTGCCGGTGACCTTCTTGCCGTTCACCGTCATCGAGACATTGACGTCCATTTTCGGGCTCCTCCCAAGTGCGCGGCTCCTGCTTCGGGGAGCAGGCCGCGGTGCGAATTGCGGTCAGTCTAGAGGCGAGGCGTCACCCGTCAAGCCGCGAACGACGAGCGCCCCACATACATCAGAAGTGCAACGATCGCGGCGGTCAGCAGCAGCATCCAGAGCCAGAGCGGCATCGCCGGCCGGCGCCGCTCATCCTGGTCGTGATGCGGTTTCGTCATGTGGCCGGGCCTTCGGCGGCGATGGCGACTTTTTCCGCAGCGGTGCCGGGCGCCACCGTTTCCGCGAACTTCTTGAAGAAGTCGTCGGTCAGTTTCCGCGCGGTGCCTAGCACAAGACGAGAGCCGATCTGGGCGAGCTTGCCGCCGACCTTGGCATCCGCGTCGTATGCCAAAACCGTGGCGCCACCGTCGTCGCTGAGCGTCACCTTGGCGCCGCCCTTGGCGAAGCCGGCGACGCCGCCCTTGCCCTCGCCGACGAGGCGGTAGCCATTGGGCGGATCGAGGTCTTGCAGTGTCACGGCGCCCGAGAACCGGGCGCTCACCGGCCCGACTTTGACCTTGATCGTGGCGGTGAAGGCGTTGGCGCCCTCGCGCTCGAGCTTCTCGCAGCCGGGCAGACACTTTTTGAGAATGTCGGGATCGTTGAGCGCGGCCCAGACCTGCTCGCGCGTGGCCGCGATCTTGTAGGCGCCCTTGATTTCCATCGAAGTCCCTCAGCCGATGGCGGCAAATTAGGCGCCGCCGCGCGAACCGACAAGGCGCGTGCACGCACGCGTGCGCCGCGGGGTGGGACCCTTGCGCGGGCGGGACCGGCGCGGCAATCATCCGCCGAGCCGCGCGAGACCCGTCACGCGAATGAAAGAGACCGCATCTGCCGCCCCACGGCGAACGCCACGCGCGCGTCTGTCCGAAGGGGCGCGCGTGGTGCTGGTCAATGTCGCCGTTCTTGCCGTGCTGGCCGTCGTCGGCGAATTGATCCTCGGCACCTGGCTCTTGGGCGCCAATCTCGGCACGCTGAACGTCAACACCAAAGTCGCCCATTATAATCGCGACCGCTACGGGCTGCGCGGCAACTATGGCAGCGATCCGGCGCGGATCAATCTGCTCGCCGTCGGCGGCAGCACCACCAACGAAGTCACCGTCGGCGACGGCGACACGTGGAGCAGCATTTTGCGGCGCACGCCGCAAGGCTCGCGCAAGATCGGCTTTTTTCTCGCCGGCAAGCTGCTGCCACTACTCCAATAAGCCGTCCGCGCGACGGGCATATGCGAAGCTAAGGTTTCTTATTGTTCCGATTCCGCGCTATCGGTGAAGGCGTGGAGCGCAGGCAAGGGGGAGATCATGCAGAACATTCGTCGAATCGCGTTCATTACCGCCGCGCTGGCGGCCACAAGCCCGGCGGCGGCTCAAGAGCTGCGCCTCGGCTTCATGACGACGCTCAGCGCCGGCAGCGGCATCGTCGGCCGCCACCAGATGAACGGATGGCAGCTCGGCCTCGAGCACGAGGGCTGGAAGCGGGACGGCGACAAGCTCGGCGGCGTGCCGACGCGCGTATTCACGGCCGACGACCGCGCCAAGCCGGACGTCGCCGTGTCGGCGGTCGAGAAGTTCATCAAGCAGGACAAGGTCCACATCGTCGCCGGCATCATCCGCTCGAATCTGATGATGGCCGTGCAGCGGCCGGTGTTCGAGGCCAAGGTGGGCCTCATCGGCACCAATGCCGGGCCGTCGCCGCTGGCGGGCGAGCTCTGCAATCCGCTGTTCGTTTCGACCTCGTGGCAGAGCGATCAGCCGGCCGAGGCGCTCGGCACGCTGGTGAGCAAGGAGAACATCGCGTCGATCTACTTGCTGGCACCGAACTACCAGGGCGGCCGCGATCTCGTCTCCGGCATGACCCGCACGCTCAAGGGCGTGAAGATCGTCGGGCAGGACATGTTCAAGCTCGGCGAGACGGATTTCCAGGCCGAGATCTCCAAAGTGCGCGCGGCCAAGCCCGCGGCGGTGTTCGTGTTCGCGCCGGACGCGATGGGCCCGGCTTTCGTCAAGCAATGGTCGGCCTCGGGGCTCGGCAAGGAGATCAAGCTCTACGCGACGCAGACGATCGACTGGGTGACGTTGCCGGCGATCGGCGAGCCCGCGATCGGCGCGTTCGAGACCATTCAATGGAGCGTCGATCTCGACAACGCCACGAACAAGGCATTCGTCAAGGATTACATCGCGAAGTTCGGCCACACGCCGTCGAATTTTGCGCAGCAGGCCTATGACGCGCCGCGGCTGATAGCGGCCGCCGTCAAGGCCGTCAACGGCAAGGTCGACGACGTCGCCGCGCTGATGAAGGCGATGCGGAAAGTGACGTATCCCTCGGCGCGCGGGCCCTACGAGTACAACGTCAACGGCTTTCCGATTCAGGACTTCTACAAAGTCGAGGTCGTGAAGGGCGCAGACGGCAAGCCGACGATCGTCAATCGCGGCGTCGTGTCGGCGAAGGCCAAGGACGCCTATTGGGAGAAATGCCCGGCGGACAAGCGCATCTAGCGGCGCGCCGGCGGAGTCCGATGGGCGGCAAACCCAAGATCGTGATGGCCGGGGCGGGGCTCGGCGGCCTCGCCGCCGCGCTGAGCCTGCTCCGGCGCGGCTTCGATGTCGAAGTCTACGAGCAGGCCGAGGCGCTGCGCGAAGTGGGCGCCGGCGTGCAGGTGAGCGCCAACGGCACGCGGGTCTTGTTCGCATTGGGATTGCGCGAGCGCCTGATGCCGCTGTCGTGGCAGCCGCAAGGCAAAGTGCTGCGCGTCTGGCGCAACGGCGAGACCTGGCCGATGTTCGATCTCGCGACCGACTCGATGCAGCGCTACGGCTTTCCGTATCTCACGTTTCACCGCGCCGACCTCCACGGCGTACTGGCCGCGGCGGTCGAGGAGGCGAGGGCCGGCACGATCCGACTGCGCTCCAAATGCGTCGGCTGCGTGCAGGATGAAACGTCGGCATCGCTGCGCCTCGCGGACGGAACGCTCGTCAAGGGGGATATCGCGATCGGCGCCGACGGCGTGCACTCGGCAGTGCGCCAGTCGCAGTTTGGCCCCGACTCGCCGAAGTTCACCGGCCTCATCGCCTGGCGCGGCGTGCTGCCGAGGGAGCGCCTTCCCCCGCACATGCTGAACGCGCCGGGGACGAATTGGGTCGGCCCCGGCGGTCACGTCGTGCATTACTTTCTGCGCCGCGGCGAATTGCTGAATTTCGTCGGCATCCGCGAGCGCGACGACTGGCAGGAAGAGTCGTGGATCGCGGCGGGGACGACCGAGGAACTGCAGCGCGATTTCGCGGGCTGGCACGAAGACATTCAGACGCTCATCCGCGGTATCGACGTTCCCTACAAGTGGGCGCTCAAGATCCGCGAGCCGATGTCGGCCTGGACCGTCGGGCGCGTCACGCTGCTTGGCGACGCCTGTCATTCGACCTTGCCCTTCATGGCGCAGGGCGCGGTGATGGCGATCGAGGACGGTTTCATCTTGGCCCGATGCCTGGCCGAAACACCCGAAGATGCGCCGGCGGCCCTCCGCCGCTACGAGCAAGCGCGGCGCGAGCGCGCGAATCGCGTCGTCGCCGGGTCGTCGCGCATGACCGACATCTTCCACAATCCGAGCCTGGCGGAAGCGGACTCGGCGCAGGCCTATATGGCCGAGCAGTGGAAACCCGAGCGCACGCGCGAGCGCTACGATTGGCTATTCTCCTACGACGCGACCACGGCCGCGGTTTGAGCGCCGCGCCTCAGGCGAACTTCAGCACGATATTGCCGGTCGTCTTGCCCAGCTCCTGCGCCTCGTGGGCGGCCACGATCTGGTCGAACGGAAACGTGGCGCCGACCTGGTGCGCGAGCTTCCCCTGCTCGAGCATGCGCGTGATGCCGTCGACGGCGCGGCGGCGCTCCTCGGGCGAAAGCTCGTAGACGAGCATGAACAGCAGCTTGATCGAGTTCACCAGGCAGAACGACGACGCGATCTGCGCCTGCGGGCCGGTGCCGTAGACGACGACCGAGCCCTTGGGGCGCAGCACCGACGGGATCAGCGCGGCATTGGCCGTGAGATCGACCTCGATCACCGCATCGGCGCCGCGCTTCGCGGTGATGGCCATGACGCGTTCGCCGACGTTCTCGCTCTTGTAGTCGATTGTGTGGTCGGCGCCGGCCTCGCGCGCAATCTTGGCCTTGGCGTCGGAGCTCACCGTGGCGATGACCTTGGCGCCGCGCGCCTTGGCGAATTGGATCGCGTAGTGGGCGACGGCGCCGGCGCCGCCGGCGACGAGCAGCGTCTTGTCGGCGGAAGCGTCGGCGAGTTCGACCGCGTGCCACGCGGTCAGCGCCGGAATGCCGAGGCAGGCGCCCACCTCGAAGCTCACCGGCGCGGGCAGGCGCACTGCCTGCGCCTCGGAGAGCACGATGTATTCGGCCGCCGTCCCCATCGGCCGCTTCCACTGCCCGTTCCAGATCCAGACGCGCTCGCCCATGCGCCGGTCGGGGACGCCGAGGCCGACCATGTCGATCACGCCGGCGCCGTCGCTGTGCGGGACCACGCGCGGGAACGCCATCTTGCGCGTGAGACCGGCGCGCGTCTTCACATCGGAGGGGTTGACGCCCGAGGTCTTGAGCTTGACGCGCACTTCGCCGGGGCCGGGCTTGGGATCGTTCATCGTGCCGAAGCGCAGCACGTCGGCGGCGGCTCCGTTCTTCTCGTAAAAGGCGATGCGCATCGCATTTCCCTTCGTCAGTAGGATTTGGGCAGGCCCAGGGCCCTCTCGGCAATGAAGTTCAGGATCATGTGCGGCGTCACCGGCGCGATGCGCGCGATGAAGCTTTCGCGCAGATAACGTTCGACGTCGTACTCCTTGGCATAGCCCATGCCACCCAAGGTCATCACCGCGGTCTCGCAGGCGCGGAAGCAACTTTCGGCGGCGAAGAATTTCGCGGCGTTCGCGGCCGTCCCGGCCGCGGCCGCGCCGGCCTCGCCGCGATCATAGGTCCAAGCCGCCTTCCAGACGAGAAGCTCCGCGGCCTCGAGCTCGATCCAGCGCTCGGCGAGCGGATGCTGGATGCCTTGGTTCTGCCCGATCGGCCGGCCAAACACGACGCGCTCCTTGGCATAGGCGGCAGCGCGCGAAAGCGCCGCGCGGCCGAGCCCGACCGCTTCGGCGGCGACCAGCACACGCTCGGGATTCATGCCGTGCAGGATGTATTCGAAGCCGCGGCCTTCCTCGCCGATGCGATCCTCGACGGGGATCTCGAGGCCGTCGATGAAGAGCTGGTTCGAATCGACGCACTTGCGGCCCATCTTGTCGATCTCGCGCGCCTCGACGTGCTTGCGGTCGACGTCGGCGTAGAACAATGAAAGTCCGAACGTCGCCTTCTTCACCTCTTCCAGCGGCGTGGTGCGCGCGAGCAGAAGAATCTTTTCCGCGACCTGCGCGGTGGAGATCCAGACCTTCTGGCCGTTGACGATATATTTGTCACCGCTCCGCACTGCGCGGGTCTTGAGCTGGGTGGTGTTGAGGCCGGTGTTCGGCTCGGTGACGGCGAAGCAGGATTTTTCCTTGCCCGAGACGATGCCCGGCAGCATGCGCCGGCACTGCGCCTCGGTGCCGAACACCACCACCGGATTGAGGCCGAACACGTTCATGTGGATCGCGGACGCGCCCGACATGCCGGCACCCGATTCCGCGATGGCGCGCATCATGATCGCGGCTTCGAGAATGCCGAGCCCGGAGCCGCCGTAAGTCTCGGGGATGCAGATGCCGAGCCAGCCCGCATCCGCGAGCGCTTTGTGGAAGTCGGCGGGGAAACCGCCCTCCTTGTCCTTTTTCAGCCAATAGGCGTCGTCGAACCGCGCACAGATTTTGGCGACCGCGTCGCGGATCGATTCCTGATTAGCAGAGAGCGCGAAATCCATGCATTCACCTCACGAGGCTGACGGCGCT
>JBKOUH010000189.1:0-8344 GCA_046723285.1 Pseudomonadota bacterium | reverse complement strand
GTCCGTGCACCGGCCGAAACTGCAGAAGACCTGCGCCGATTATTTCAAGCGCGAGCGCGTCGAAGCCGTGATCTTCCCCACCACGCCGCTGCCGGCCGCCAAGATCGGCGAAGACGAGACGACCATGCTCAACGGCGCCGCGGTGCCGACCTTCTTCACGTTCATCCGCAACACCAGCCCGGGCAGCGTCGCCGGCATTCCCGGCCTGAGCCTCGCCGCCGGGTTGACGCCCTCGGGCCTGCCCGTCGGGATGGAAGTCGATGCCCCCGCGGGCACCGACCGCCGCCTGCTCGCGATCGGTCTTGCCATCGAGGCGATATTGCCCAAGCTGCCGCCGCCGCAGCTCAACTGACGTGGAGAGCGGCGCACTGGTTCTGGAGGAGGCCTAGCGATGCAGAAGAAATCCGTTACCCGCCGTGGTTTCGTCGCCGGCGGCGCCGCCCTCATGGCGGCGCCGGTCGTCTTGCGCTACGCGCGCGCCGCTGATCCGTTCAAGATCGGTCTGTTCTATGCCGCGAGCGGCCCCGCCGCGCTGTTCGGTCCCACGCAGAAGGCGTCGTGCGAGCTCGCGATCGAGCAGATCAACAAGGCCGGCGGCATCATGGGCCGCGAGATCCAGCTCCACCTCGCCGATGCCGGCGGCCCGCCGGCGGAATCGACCAAGACGGCCGTGCGCCTGATGGTCCAGGAGAAATGCGATCTGTTCATCGGCTCGCACGACAGCGCCACGCGCGAGGCCCTGGTGAGCACGATCAAGGCCCGCATTCCTTATATCTACACGCCGATCTACGAGGGCGGCGAATGCGCGCCCAACACCTACGTGCTGGCTGATACGCCCGAGCAGCAGGTGCGCCCCACGATCGAGCTGCTCACGAAAGAGAAGGGCGTAAAATCGGTCTACCTGATCGGCAACGACTATGTTTGGCCGCGCAAGACCAATGACCGCGTGAAGCAGTATCTCGCGGCCGGCGGCGGCAAGGTCATCGGCGAGGAATACGTGCCGCTCGGCGCGCCCAACAAATTCGAGGAGGCCGTCACGCGCATCAAGGGCGCCAAGCCCGACGCGGTGGTGGTAACCCTCGTCGGCGCCGATAACGTCAACTTCAACCGCACCTTCGCCGGCTTCGGCCTCGACAAGGACGTGCTGCGCGCCTCGATGCTGCTCGAGGAGAACACGCTGCTCGGCATCGGCGCGGAGAACAGCAAGCAGCTCTACAACTGCATGTCCTATTTCTCGACCGTGCCCGGCGCCGCGCACGATGCGTTCAAGGCCGCGTACAAGGCCAAGTTCGGCGAGAAGGCGCCGCAGCTCAGCATCATCGGCGTCGACTGCTACGCCGGCGCCTACTGCGCTAAGGCGCTGGTCGAGAAGGCCAAGGGCACCAAGGCCGCGGATCTGATGGCGGCCTCCGAAGGTCTCGAGATCATGACCGCGACCGGGCCGGTGACGATGCACAACCGGCATCTGGACAAGCCGATGTATCTTGCCGAATGCGAAGGCACCAACTTCAAGATCATCAAGACCTTCGAGGGCGTGAAGTCCGGCGAAACCTGCAAGCAGGCCTGATCCTTGCATCGCGGGGGCGGCCGCCGCTTCGTGCGTGCGGCCGCCGGTCCGGCGGCGCGGAGTCCCGGCTGATTCGCTAGCGAAGGCTGCCGCCGCGTGGATCCGCTCGTCACGACGCAACTGCTCAACATTGTCTTCGGCATCGCGACGCTCGCGGTGCTGGCGTTGGGCCTCGCCATCGTCTTCGGCCTGCTCGGCGTGCTCAATATCGCGCATGGCGAGCTCGTCATGGTCGGCGCCTATGCGGCGTGGATCGTGCAGACCGCAGGCGCGCCCTACGTCGCCGCCGTTCCCGTGGCCATGATCGTCTGCGGCTTGCTCGGCTGGGTGATCGAGGCGGGGCTCATCCGGCCGCTCTATGCCCGCCCGTTCGATACGCTGCTCGCGACCTGGGGCCTGAGCCTGCTGTTGCGCAAAACGGCGGAGGCGATCTGGGGCCTCGGCTACAAGAGCCTGGCCTTGCCGATGCCCGGCACGGTCGACGTTTTCGGCGCCGCCTATCCGCGCTACCGGCTCATGCTGATTGTCGCCTGCCTCGCCGGCATGACGGCGCTGGCCGTGTGGTTCACGAAGTCCGGCGCGGGCACGCGCATCAAGGCGATGGTGGCCAATCCGGAGCTGGCGCAGGCGGTCGGCATCCGCACCGGGCGCCTCGCGCGCAACGCGTTCATCGCGGGCTGCGCGCTCGCCGGGCTCGGCGGCGTGATGGTGGCGCCGCTCACGCCGGTGCACCCGTTCATGGGCATCGACTACATCCTCGACAGCTTCTTCGTGCTGGTCGTGGGCGGGCTCGGCAGCATCGCGGGATTGCTGGCAGGCGCCGGCATCATCGGCGGGCTCGGCAGCCTGGTCTCGGCGATCACCGACCGCACCGCCGGCTACACGACGGTGCTCGTGATCGCGATCCTGTTCCTCTGGCTGCGGCCCCGTGGGCTCCTGGCTCGCGCATAGCGCCGCGGTCGCGGCCGTTCTCGTCCTCCTGCCGTTCGGGCTCGGGGATTTCGCCGCGTATGAGCTCGCGCTTTATTTCCTCTACGCGATCGCCGCACTTGGGGTCGGGCTCTGCTGGGGCAGCGCGGGCTTCCTGCCGCTCGGCCAGGCGATGTTCGTCGGCATCGGCGGCTATCTCTCCGGCCTCGCGCTGATCCAGTTCAAGGGCAGCGCGCTGCTGATCGTGCTGTTGCCGCTGGCGGCGCTGCTGCCGGGTCTGCTCGCGTTTGGCCTCGGCCTCATTCTCTTCCGCGGCCGGCGCGAGACCGGGCCGTATTTCGCGCTGATCACGCTCGCGCTCAGCCTGCTCGCCTTCCAGATCGCGAATGGATGGAATTCCGTCACCGGCGGCTTCAACGGATTGAAGAGCATTCCCGGCCTGCCGGGGCTCGGCGATTTCTCCGATGCCTATTGGATTTCCGCGGCGGCGCTGGCGGCCGTGATCGCGGGCACGAGCTGGCTCTTGCGCGCGCCGCTCGGCGTGCTCTGGCGCGCGATCGCGCAAAACGAACGCCGCGCCGCCTTCTTGGGCTTCGACGTGACGCGGGCGAAGGCCGTCGTGTTCGGGCTCTCGGGCGTGCTCGGCGGGCTCGCCGGCGTTCTCTACGCGCCGCAGCAGAACTTGGTGACGCCGCAGCTCGTCGGCTTCACGCTTTCGGCCGAGCTCGTGATCTGGGCCGCGGTCGGTGGCCGCGGCAGCCTCTACGGGCCGATCCTCGGCACCGTCCTCATCGGCGTCGTCACGGCGGAGCTGCGCAACCGATTGCCCTATTGGGAGGTGTTGCTCGCCGTCATCTTCATCGTCGTGGTGCGCTGGGCGCCGCAGGGCCTGGTCGGACTGCTCCAGCCGATCGCGCGCCGATTGCGGCGCCCGGAGCGCGGCGCGCGGCTCAACGCGCCCCCGCGCCAGCTTGCCGCGCGCACGGCCGCCATCGCGTTCCAAGAAGTCGCCGCCCATGCCGGACCGGTGCAGATTCTCGACGGTTTGACGCTCGCGGCCGGAACGGCGGGCATCACCTGCATGATCGGGCCCAACGGCGCGGGCAAGACCTCGTGCTTCAACCTCTTGACCGGCGAGCTGCCGGCCTCGCACGGATCCGTGCGCTTCGACGGGCAGCCGATCACGGGTTTTGCGCCGACGGCGGTGACGCGGCTCGGCATCGCGCGGAAATTCCAGATCCCGAACGTCTTTCCCGATTTGACCGTCGCCGAGAATCTGCATCTCTCGCTTTGGGGCGGGCGCGCGCGGCCGCGCGATCTCCTGAAGCTTTCGCTGCATCGGTGGACGAGCCCGCTGTTGGACGAGCTCGCCCGCCGCTATCCGTTTCTCGCCGAGGGCGCCAGCCGCGCCGGCGACCTCGGCCACGGCGAACGCCAGATCCTGGAACTCGCGATGGCCCTGGCGATGGAACCGCGCCTCCTGCTCCTCGACGAGCCTTGCGCCGGGCTTTCGCCCGAGGAGACCCGCCAAGTGATCGACGTCATCCGCTGGGCGAAAGCGCGGCTCGATCTCGCGGTAATCATCATCGAGCACGACATGAGCCTAGTGAAGGAGCTCGCCGATCACGTGCTGGTGCTGCATCAAGGCCGCCTGCTCGCGGCCGGCAGCATCGCGGCCGTGCAGGCCGATCCCGCCGTGCGCGCGGTCTACGCCGGCGGCACCAAATGAGCGCGCCGGTGTTCGAGTTCTCGGGCATCGTCGGCGGCTACGGCAGCAGCGTGATCCTGCGCGGCATCGGCGGCGGCGTGGCGCCCGGCGAGGCGCTGTTCGTGCTCGGGCGCAACGGCGTCGGCAAGACGACGCTGATGAAAGTGCTGATGGGCTTTCTTCCCTGCCTTGAAGGCTCGATCCGCCTCGAAGGCCGCGATATCGCCGCGCTGGCGCCGCCCGAACGGCGGCGCGCCGGCATCACTTATTGCCCGCAGGAACGCGCGGTCTTCGACGAGTTGAGCGTCGGCGACAATCTCATGCTGATGGCGCCGCCCGATGCCGCGGCGCGGCTCGCGCTTTTGGCCGAGCGCTTCCCGCTGCTCCGGGCCCGGCGCGAGCAACGTGCCGGCACCTTGAGCGGCGGCGAGAAGAAGATCCTCTCCTTCGCGCGCGGCGCGATCGAAGATCACCGGCTCGTCCTGCTCGACGAGCCGACCGAGGGTGTTCAAGCCGAAAACATCGAGCGCATGGAAGCGGTGATCCGCGAGCAATGCGCGGGCGGCACGGCGTTCGTCATCGTCGAGCAGAATCTTACGCTCGCCGAGCGCCTGGCCGACCGCTGGCTGATCATGGACAAGGGGCAAGCCGTCTTGAGCGGCAGCGGACGGATCGAACGCGACGAAATAATTGGGCATATCCAGGTGTAGCCGCGGCCCGCAGACGATCGCTACGGGCCGGCCCGCGGATGCATGGGCGCCAAAGACGGCGCGTCCATGGTTGCGTAGAGCGGCGCCGCCGCGCGCGGGCGCGCCCAATGCAGAAAGTGCAGCGCTTCGCCGACGATGCCGCGGCGGAACGCGAGAACGCACAGCGTGAAGATGACGCCCTGGATGACGATGACCCACGATCCCGCCTCGGCGAGATAATTGTCCATCGCGACGATGATGAACGCGCCGACCGCGGGCCCGAGCTTGGTGCCGATCCCGCCCACGATAGCCATCAGCACGACGAGGCCCGAAATGTACCAGCCGACGTCGGAGAGCGTCGCGAGCTGGAAGACGATCGTCTTGGTGCTGCCGGCGACCCCGGACAGCGCGGCGGAAATCACGAACACCAGCAGCCGGTACTGATTGACGCGATAGCCGAGCGAGATCGCGCGCGTCTCGTTCTCGCGGATCGCCTTCATGATCTGGCCGAACGGCGAATGGATGATGCGATAGAGGATCGCGTAGCCGATCAGGAAGATCGCGAGCACGAAGTAGTAGAGGTTCAGGCTGGAGTTGAGATCGACGAGGCCGAGGAAATGGCCGCGCGGAATGTTCTGGATGCCGTCCTCGCCTTGGGTCCAGGGCGCCTGCACCGCGTAGAAGTAAACGATCATCGCCAGCGAAAAGGTGATCATCGCGAAATACATGCCGCGGCGGCGGATCGCGAGGGCGCCCACGATCAGGCCCAGCAGCGCGCCGACGGCGCCGCCGGCAAGGATGCCGAGTTCGGTCGGGAAGCCCCAGGCCTTCACCGTGTAGGCCGTCGTATAGGCGGCCGCGCCGAAGAAGGCGGCGTGACCGAACGACATCAGGCCCGCATAGCCGATAAGCAATCCGAACGCGATCGCGAAGAGGCCGTAGCAAAGCGCCTTCATCAGGAAGATCGGGTAGAGGACGAACGGCGCCACCAGCGCCAGCGCGAGCAGCAGAAGAGTTGTCGCCCGCGCGAGCGCGCGCGGCGGCGCCGGCACGTTGACCGCGTGGCCGGCGCCCGCCGGCATCTCGGTGCCGAACAGCCCCGCCGGCCGCAGCAGCAGGATGATGCCCATGACGACGAAGATCGCGATGCTCGCGGCCGGCGCGTAGAACACCTTGGTCAGGCCCTCGATCGTGCCGAGCAGGAAGCCGCCGATGATGGCGCCGCGGATCGAGCTCATGCCGCCCACGACCACGACGGCGAAGACGATGGCGATGATGTTGGAGCCCATCACCGAGCTCACCTGGAAGATCGGCGCGACCATCACGCCGGCGAGGCCCGCCAGCGCCACGCCGAGGCCGTAGGTCAGCGTCACCATGCGCGGAACGTTGACGCCGAACGCTTGCACGAGTTCGGCATTCTCGGTGCCGGCACGCAGATAGGCGCCCATGCGCGTGCGCTCGATCGCGAACCAGGTGCCGACGCAGACGAACAGCGAAAGCACGATGATCCAGATGCGGTAGTAGGGCAGGTATACGAAGCCGAGTTCGAAGCCATCCGCGAGCTCGGCCGGGATCGAATAAGGCTGGCCCGAGCTGCCGAAGCGCTGCCGGAAGATCCCCTCGATGATGAGCGAGAGGCCAAAGGTAAGCAGGAAGCCGTAGATGTGGTCGAGCTTGTAAATGCGCTTCAGGAACAGCCGCTCGAGCACGAGGCCGGAGAGGCCGATGACGATCGGGACGATGACAAGCGCCGGCCAATAGCCGATGCCGGCATAGTTCAGCAGCATCCAAGCGCAGAAGGCGCCCATCATGTATTGGGCGCCGTGCGTGAAATTGATGATGTTGAGCAGGCCGAAGATGATCGCGAGCCCGATGCTGAGCATCGCGTAGCAGGCGCCGTTGATCAGCCCGAGCAGCAGCTGGCCGAACAGTAGCGAGGGCGCGATCCCGAGAAGTTCGGTCATGCGCCGGCTCTAAAGGGCGCGGCCGGTGCGCCGCGCCCTGCGGTCCATCGTCGCAAACAAGACGGCGCCGGTTATTTCACCAGGAAGCATTCCTTGTCGAGCGGGCCGAACGCCTGCTCGCCGGGCAGCGTGGCGACGAGCTTGAACACGTCCCACTCGTTCTTCGACTCGGCCGGCGTCTTCACCTGCAGCAGGTAGATCGGGTGGATGACCGTGCCGTCGATGCGGATGTGGCCCTTGCCGTGCAGCACGTCGTCGGTCGGCATCTCCTTCATTTTGGCCACGACCGCGCGCCCGTCCTTGGCGCTGCCGAGCGCCTTCACGGCCTTGAGATAATGAAAGACCGAGCCATAGACGCCCGCCGTGAACTCGTTGACCGAGATCTTGCGCGGATGGCGCGGATTGAAGCGCTTGGCGAAATTGCGCGTGCTGTCGTTGAGATCCCAATAGAACGAGCTCGCCGTGTAGAGGCCTTGCGTGAGCTGCAGGCCCGCCGCGCGCACGTTGTTGGCGGAGAGAACGAAGCCCGCGAGGCGCGGGCCGCCCGGCCGGATCAGGCCGAACTCGCCGGCCTGTTTCAGGAAGTTGTTAAGATCGGTGCTGTAGGTGGCGAGGCCGATCACGTCCGCGTTCGAGGCCTTGGCTTGCACGACGAACGACGAGAAATCGGCGAGGCCGACCGGATGCGCGACGGTGCCGACGACGCGGCCGCCGAGATCGCCCACCGCCTTGGTCGCGTTCTGCGTCAGGTCGCGGCCATAGGTGTTGTCGGTGTGGATGAAGTACCAGGTCTTGTTCTTGCCGTCCTTCATCAGCGCGCGCGGCAGCGTGTGCGAGGTGACGAAGGTGTCGATCGTCCAGCGGATCGTGTTGGGCGAGCATTGCGCGCCGGTGAGCTGCATCGTCTGCGAGCTCGAGGGCATGAACACCTTGTTGGCGTCGCGCGCGAGTTTGTTGACCGCAAGGCCGATCGAGGAGTTCGGCACGTCGACGATGGCGTCGACGTCCTCCTGGTCGAACCAGCGCCGCGCCACCGAGACGCCCACATCGGGCTTCTGCTGGTGATCGCCGGCGATGATCTGGATCTTCATCCCGGCGACGGTGCCGCCCATGTCCTCGGCCGCGATCTGCGCGGCCAGAACCGAGCCCGGGCCCATTTCGTCGACGGCGACGCTCGACATGTCGGTCAAGACGCCGATCTTGAGGACTTTCTCCTGCGCGGATGCCGGAAGCGTCAGCGCCAGCGCAAGCAACGCTCCGCCGAGAGCGGCCGAATATGACTTGGTCATGGTTCCTCCCCAGCAGCTTCGGTTTTGGCCGCGATGGCGCGGCGGATCGAGCACTGTTGCAAAAACAATGTCGCAAAATCCGCAGCGGCGTCAATCTAAAACCGATTTTCGTATTTGCCTGCCGTCGGCGAGGGTGATCGGCCCGCTGCAGAACCTCTCCTTGCCGAATATCTTCAACGGATCAACGGAGTAGGTCG
>JBKOUH010000174.1:0-5419 GCA_046723285.1 Pseudomonadota bacterium | reverse complement strand
CCGAGGGACTGTTCCTGCCGGTGACGCAGGCGAGCCGGCGCGGCGTCGATCTCCTCAATCTGCGCGGCTGGACCGAGATGTACTACTACGTGATCCTGGTGCTGGCCGCGGGCGCGTTCCTGCTCTGCCGCGCGCTGCTGCACGGCCGCATCGGTTACTATTGGCGCGCGATTCGCGACAACCCCGAGGCGGCGGCGGCGGTCGGCGTCGACATCTTCCGCTTCCGCATGTTCGCCGTGCTGCTCTCCTCGGGCATGGCGGGCGTCGCCGGCGTCTTCTACGCCTTCTACTACAACAATCTCTTCCCGGAGCAGGTGCTCGGCATCGAACGCTCGATCGAGATCACGTTGGCGCCGATCGTCGGCGGCGTCGGCACGCTGTTCGGGCCGATCTTCGGCGCCTTCGTGCTGACGCCGCTCGGCGAGCTCCTGACCGATTTCATCAGCCACTTGAAAGGCTGGGGCATCATCGGCAAGGACGTGAAGGTCGACGGCGTGAAGCTCATGTTCTGGGGCTTTACCGTCGCGTTGATCGTGTTGCTGAAGCCGACCGGCCTCTGGCCCTGGGTGTGCCAAAGGCTGCATCTCGTCAAACCGCCCGGGCAGCGAGGCACATGATGGCGCTGCTCGAAGTCGACTCGCTCTCGAAGAGCTTCCGCGGCCTCCGCGCGGTCGCCGATGTGTCGTTCGCCGTGCCCGAGAAAGGCATCGTGGCGCTGATCGGCCCCAACGGCGCGGGCAAGACGACGTGTTTCAACATGATCGCCGGCGCCATGCGTCCCGATTCGGGCCGCGTGCGGCTCGGCGGTGCCGACATCACCGGCCTGCGCGCCGACCGCGTCTGCGGCGCCGGTATCGGCCGCACCTTCCAGCTCGTGAAGCCGTTCCAAGACCTGACGGTGCTCGAGAACGTCACGGTCGGCGCGCTCCACAAGCATTCGACGGTCGCCGCCGCCAAGGTCGAGGCGACGCGCTTCCTGGAATTGATGGAGCTCGGCGACAAGCGCCACATGCACGCGGCCAATCTCACGCTGCCCGACCGGAAGCGCCTCGAGGTCGCGCGGGCGCTCGCGACGGCGCCGAAGGTGCTGCTGCTCGACGAGGTGATGGCCGGCCTGCGCCCCACCGAGACCGACCGCATGGTGGCCGTGCTGAAGCGCCTGCGCGCCGAGGCCGGGCTCACGATCCTGCTGATCGAGCACGTGATGCGCGCGGTGATGGCGCTCTCAGACCACGTCATCGTGCTCCATCACGGCGAGAAGATCAGCGAAGGCACGCCCGAGCACGTGACCAAGGACCCGGCCGTGCTCGAATGCTACCTCGGCGAGGGCGCGGTATGATCCTCACCGCGCAAGACGTCGATCTTTACTACGGCGACGCTCAGGCGCTCGACGGCGTGTCGATCGAGGTCAAGGAGAAGGAGATCGTCGCCATCGTCGGCGCCAACGGCGCCGGCAAGTCGTCGCTGATCCGCACGATAGCCGGCATCGAGCGGCCGCGCGCGGGCCGCATCGCGTTCAAGGGCGCCGACATCACCGGCTGGCCGAGCCACAAGGTGTGCGATCTCGGCATCGGCCAGGTCGCCGAAGGGCGTCAGATCTTCCCGACCCTGACCGTCGACGAGAACCTCGAAGTCGGCGCGTATCTCCCGCGCGGGCGCGCCGGCAAGGCCGCGTCGCGCGAGCGCGTCTATTCGTTGTTCCCGCGCTTGGCCGAGCGGCGCAGCCAGTACGCCGGCACCATGTCCGGCGGCGAGCAGCAGATGCTCGCGATCGGCCGCTGCCTGATGGGCAAGCCCGAGCTCATCATGTTCGACGAGCCCTCGCTGGGCCTGGCGCCCACCGTCGTCCAGGAAGTGTTCCGCGTGATCGAGCGCCTCAACTCCGAGGGCACCACGATCATCCTGGTCGAGCAGAACGTCGCCGTGTCGCTGACGCTCGCGCAGCACGCCTATGTGCTCGAGAACGGACGCATCACGTTGAAAGGCACCGGCCACGAGCTGCTCCAGAACGACCAGGTACGCCAGGCTTATATGGGCCTTTGAGCGTGGGTCCGAACGGCTCGCGGCTCGGCTTGAGCGTGCCCCGCGCGGTCCGTAGGCTTTGCTGATGAAGCCATATGTCCCGACCTCGGTGGTGCTTGACGAGCTGCTGAAAGGCGCGGCCGAGGACGCCGTCACGCTCGATTGGCTGCTCGACAATCTCAGCGAGCGTTCGTTCGGCATCGTGATGCTGCTCTTCGGCCTCTTGGCCTTGATCCCGGGCGTTTCGGGAGTCATTGCCGTGCTGCTTTTCATTCCCGCGATTCAGATGATGCTGGGGCGGAAGGCGCCCGTGTTCCCCGGCTTCATCGCGCGCCGGCGCCTGCCGACGCGGCGCCTCGCCAAGCTCATTGCGCGCATCAATCCGACTCTGCGCCGGCTCGAGCGCGTGATTCGCCCGCGCTGGCCGACGCCGTTCGAAGCCACGAAGCGCACGGTCGGGTTCGTCGTGCTGCTGTTGGGGGCATTGATTCTGATTCCGGTTCCCTTCAGCAACATCGTGCCGGCGCTTGTCGTGATGCTGCTGTCTTTCGCCTATCTCGAGGAAGACGGCGTCGTGCTCTGCATTGCCTTGGTGGCGGCGCTCGCGGTGTTCGCCGTTGCGGGCGCGGCGGTGTGGGCGACGGTGCGCGGAATCGATTGGCTCGATCGGCTCTGAGCGGCGGTCCGATTTTCGAAACCCTTGGCTTTCATTGGCTTTGCTTGGCTTTCCTTGGCTTTCCGCGCCGCGCTACCTTGGCTTTTATTGGCTTATCGAGAGCGCCAGGTTGGCTTGCCTTGGCTTTTCCGCCCGCCGCCGCGGCACGATCCGGCGCCGGGCGCGGCATGATGCCCGCGAGTGTTGCCTGTAGCCGCAGCGCCGACACCGCCGCTGCGTGGTTGCGTTCGCCCAGCGCCTCGAAGAACACGGCTTCGATCTTGTCGTGCACCGTGTCGCGCTCGACGACGTATTGGATGTGCTGTTCCGCGCGCAGTCTTGCAATGCGGTCGAGGACCAGCGGATTCTTGAGCAAGCGCGAGCCGTAAGGCGCGGCATTGTCCTCCGAATAGCCTGCGAGAACGGCGGCGCGCGTGCCGACGGGTTGCGCGGCGTAATGCAGGCAAAACGCCTCCTGGCGCGGCGTCAGTTTGCCCTGCGGCGGGACCGCTTCCGGCTCCGGTTCGCGCGCGGGCGGCGCATCCTTGGGATCGGGCTTCTTCCAACGCGCGAGGGCACACGCTTCTTCGGCCTCTTCCTGCCGCTCGCGCGCCGCCCCGTATTCTTCGACGATGCGATCGTGCTGCTCGGTCACGTCGTAGCCGGACAGCCACTGTTGCGGCCGCTGCTCGAACGCAACGCTGTAGATGCCGCGATACTCCGGCCCGTGCTCGTCTTCCATCGGCCCTTCGGCGTCGGCGGTCGCGAACGGGACCGGATTGGGAAGGTCCGGATAGAGTGGGGCCAGGCGAACCTGCTCCGGCGGCAGTCTCAAATGCTCGAGTTTGGCTTCGCGGTCCAAGTGGTCTGCACGGCACTCCATCTAAGACGAATTCGATAGCAGGACGCGCCGAAAGAGTCAAGAACAAATAATGAACATTTGTCGGCGCGGCCGATGACCATGTCGACAGCCGCCGAGGCGATTGAGCGAAGCAAACGACGGATGTCCGCCTTGGGTCGCCGGGCGGTAGAATTGTATAGGAGGCCCGTCGGCAGTACCGTCGCCAGAGCTTGCCGGTGAGTAAGGGGCCGATGCACGCAATATATCGCTGATTGGGAGCTTTTGGATGATCAAGCCGCGCGTTCTCGCTCTTGCAATCGGTCTCACGCTCGCACTGATCGTGCAATGGAGCTTGGCCAAAGCAGACACGAGCTGGACAGTCAAATGCGAGAGCGTGTTTTCTTGCGGCGTACAGTCGGCCCAATGCGATCTCGTAGTCACCGTTTTCGACCGGCCGACCACGCAAGGTAGTTGGGTCGGGATCTTGGGGATCCCACAGGGTTGGGACAGAGTAAGCATCCGCGTATCGAAAGGAAGCGGAGCGGAAACCACGACTATCGCCGGGCCAGGATTGCCGCGCATGGCGTTCGGCGGCGAGGCCGTGAGAGACCTACTGCTCGGCGGGACGACGGCAGTGATCGAGATCTTCTCAGCGGGCCAACGACTGAAATCGTGCAGTCTTAGCTTGGCCGGACTTGAGGAAGCATACCGGACGATGAGCCAACGTCTAAAGCAGTGACGCCTGCTGCGAAGCGTCCGCGTATACGGTGTTACGCAACCGGCGCGGGCGGCGAGGCCGACGAGACCAGCCGGCCACCTCCAAAATCAGGACTCGAGGACCACCACGGGACCAGCGCGAGAAGCAAGAAAGCGCGCGTCGCTGATCGACCGCCTAGCGGCTACGGCACCGAGAAAAAGCACCGTCCCAACGCGTCCTGTCCATAGCACCCGCTATTGCCCCGATTGTTGGGCCCAGCGACGTCCGCTTCGCATCCCGCAATAAGTCCGATTCCGCGGTCAAAGCGGACGTTCGCGCTGACTGTCGGCATGTCGGGCAAGTGCCTGCCAAATGCGGACTTATGCAGCGCGGCAGAAATTAGGTCTAGACCATCGCCGCGTCGGCACGCGACAACGATCCTCGCGCAGCTTTGGCCGGGCGGATCGTCAAGACTAGGAGCCGCAGATGCTTCAGTCGCGCTTATCGGCCGCGAAGGTAGCCGGCGGTGACCTCGCCTTTGTGGGCGGCGAAGGCTGCC
Organism: Pseudomonadota bacterium; assembly: GCA_046723285.1. GTDB lineage: Bacteria > Pseudomonadota > Alphaproteobacteria > Bin65 > Bin65 > SBBV01. The sequence continues at coordinate 645 of JBKOUH010000174.1, read as the reverse complement.
AGGACTTCGGCCTTCTCGCGTTTCGGGACCTTGACGAAGTCCAGGGTCCGTCCGAGTTCCGCCGCGACCTCATCAAATTCTGCGGGTGAGATCCGGAGGTCCCGGTGGGCCTCCTCGAGGCCGAGCGGTGTCGTGCCGGGCTTGGTGGCTTTGAACTGGAACGGCCCGCCCGAAACGTTGCAGACCCACAGGGTCCGCATGAACTTGAGGCCGGGCAGCCTACCCAGGCTCTTGGTGTGCCATTCCCGCAGCTGCGGGTTCTTGGACTTCTGGCCGACGATGGGGTTTTTTACGACGGCGTCGCTGAAGTGATTCACCACCGCTGCGATGGCGAAGACGCCGCCGAGCCGCTCGTACAGGCTTTTCTCAGGCATGGTTGGCGTGGCCTGCGCGTACGCTTTGTCCGCCCCCGCCAACACAGCCACCTGGGCGGCGCTCAGCCCTGCGATTATGTTTCGTCTTGTGATCGGGGTCGAAACAGCCTTTGCCATGGTCGTCTCCTTGGTGACGCGGGTAGGTTAGCTTCAGGGTACTACCCGATGCTCGGTTGACTGCGTGCTACATGGGTTAAAACGCCCCCACATCAGGGCAAAAAAGGACCGTGGGAAAAATCCGGGCAAGAACCAGCTGCAATCGATCCTGAGC
>JBKOUH010000438.1:0-4074 GCA_046723285.1 Pseudomonadota bacterium | reverse complement strand
GCGCATGGCCCCTCCGCGAAAGGAGACTTTACCACAACGCGGCGCGGACCGTATCTTTTTTGTCCACAGCGGGGATCCATGAGCGACGAGACTTACTTCGACGCGGTGCTGCACCCCAATCGCAGCCTCGGCGCGCGCGGCTTCGTCATGCTGATGATGGCGCTGGCGGCGCTGTCGTTCGTCGCCGGCGTCGTGTTCATCAGCGCCGGCGCGTGGCCTGTGATCGGCTTCTTCGGCCTCGACGTGCTGCTGATCTACGTGGCGTTCCGCGCCTCCTATCGCAGCGGCCGCTTGGTCGAGACCGTGCGCCTGACCGACGAAGCGCTCGAGGTGCGCCGCATCGACGCCTATGGCCGCTCCGCCGCGTGGCGCGTGCCGCCCAACTGGGCGAAGGTCGAGATCGACAATCCCGACGAGCACAATTGCCGCGTCGTCCTGCGCTCGCACGGCGAAAGCGTCGTCTTGGGCGCGTTCCTGTCGCCGCCCGAGCGCAAGGAATTGGCCGCGGCGCTGCGCCAGGCGCTCGCCCGCCAGCGCAGCCACGCCTGACGCCGAGCGGCCGCGGGATGGCCCAGCCTCGGCTCGCCGACTACGCGATGCTGCTCTTCTTGGGCCTCGTCTGGGGCTCGTCGTTCCTGTTCATCGGCGTCTCGATCAAGAGCATCCCGCCGCTGACCCTGGCCGCGCTGCGCTGCCTCATCGGCGCGCTCGTGCTGCTCGCGGCCGCACGCGCCATGGGCCACGCGATCCCGCGCGATCCGCGTGCCTGGCTCTCCTACCTCGCGATGGGGCTCACCAACAGCGCGCTTCCGTTCATGCTCATCACGTTGGGGCAGACGCGCATCGACAGCGGGCTTGCCGCGATCCTGATCGCGACAGTGCCTATCTTCACGCTGGCGCTCGCGCACCGGTTCACCGACGACAAGACGACGCCGCGGAAGGCCGCGGGCACGGCCCTGGGCTTCATCGGCATCGTGCTGCTGATCGGGCCGGCCGTGCTCGCCGGGCTCGCGGGCAGCCTCGTCGGCCAGCTCCTCGTGGTGGGCGGCGCGCTCTGCTTCGCGATCACGCAGGTGCTGGTGAAGCGCCACCGCGGCGGCACGCCGGTCGTCAACGCCGCGTGCTCGCTCACCTGCTCGGCGCTCTGGACCGTGCCGCTTGCGGCCATCGCCGAGCAGCCCTGGCACGCCGAGCCGGCGCTCGTCGGCATCGGCGCGCTCCTGGCGCTCGGCCTCTTCAGCACCGGCCTCTCGCATCTCATCTTCTTCCTGCTGATCCGCAGCACGGGGCCGAGTTTCGTCACGCTCAACAACTTCATCGCGCCGCCGGTCGGAGTCGCCTGGGGTATCCTGCTGCTCGGCGAGCACCCGCCCTGGACGGCTTTCGCGGCGCTCGGTCTCATCCTCGCCGGCATCGCGGTCGCAACCTCGCGCCCGCGCATGCGGCCGCGGCCGGCCGCGGCGCCATGAATCCCACGCATCATGGGCCGCGCGCGGACGACTACGCGCTGTTGGTGCTGCTCGGGCTCGTGTTCGGCTCCACCTATCTGTTCATCAGCCTCGGCCTGCAGACGATTCCGCCGTTGACGCTCGCGGCGCTCCGCGCGCTCGTGGGCTTCCTCGCGCTGATGGCGCTCACGCTGATGTTCGGCCACGAAATCGCGCGCGATGCCCGTTCTTGGCGCGCCTACGCGCTGATCGGCTTTTTCGGCGGCGCGCTGCCATTCGCGCTGATGTCGTTCGCGCAGCAGCGCATCGAGAGCAGCCTCGCCTCGATCATCATCACCAGCATGCCGCTGTTCACGCTCGCGCTGGCGCATGCCTTCACCGACGACCGCGCGAGTCCGCGCAAGTCCGCCGGCGTGCTCATCGGCTTCGCCGGCATCCTGCTGCTGCTCGGGCCGGCGGCGCTGCGCGGGCAAACCAACAGCCTGCTCGGCCAGCTGCTCTATCTCGGCGTGGCGCTCAGCTACGCGGTGATGGGCATAATCATCCGCCGGCTCGGCGTCGGTACCGGCACGGCCTTGAGCCGCACCGCCTGCAGCAACGGCGTCGCGGCGCTGATGCTGGTCCCGCTCGCGTTTCTCGTGGAAGACCCGCTGTCCGTGTCCCCGTCGCTGAATTCGGTCGTCGGCGTGCTGGGCCTCGGCCTCATAAGCTCGACGCTCGGCCAGTTCCTCGTCTTCCACCTCAACGCCACGGCCGGGCCGAACTTCGCCTCGGCCAACAATTACATGGGCCCGCCGGTGGGCATGATGTGGGGCGTGCTGCTGTTGGGCGAGGAAATCACGTGGCTCCGCATCGCGGCGATGCTCGTGATCTTCGCCGGCATCGCGTTCGCCACCACGCGCACCGGCGTCGTGCGGCAGGAATTGCGCTGACAGCGCCCGCGCGAGGCGGCTAAATTCGCCTCCCGCCCGCGACCAACAGCAGGACATTCCGGACGACCTCCGCCCAATACGACGTTGTCGGCATCGGCAACGCCATCGTCGACGTGATCGCCCGCGCCGACGAAGGCTTTCTCAAAGAGAAAAAGCTGGCCAAGGGCGCGATGATGCTCATCGACGAGGCGCAAGCCGATGCGCTCTACGCGGCGATGGGGCCGGGCACCGAGAGCTCGGGCGGCTCGGCGGCCAACACCATGGCCGGCATCGCGTCGCTGGGCGGCAAGGGCGCTTTCTTCGGCAAGGTCAAGAGCGACCAGCTCGGCAAGGTCTTCGCGCACGACATTCGCGCCATCGGCGTCTCGTTCGAATCGAAGGCGGCGACGCACGGGCCCTCGACCGCGCGCTGCCTCATCTTCGTGACCCCCGACGCGCAGCGCACGATGAACACCTATCTCGGCGCCTGCGTGAATTTGGGGCCTGAGGATGTCGACGAGGCGGTGGTGAAGAACGCGCGCGTCACCTACCTCGAGGGCTATCTTTGGGATCCGCCCCACGCCAAGGAGGCCTTCGTCAAGGCGGCGAAGGTCGCGCACGCGGCGGGGCGCAAGGTCTCGCTCTCGCTTTCGGATGCGTTCTGCGTCGACCGCCACCGCGCCTCGTTCCGCGATCTCGTCGCCGGCCACGTCGATATCCTCTTCGCCAACGAGAACGAGATCAAATCGCTCTACGAGGTGGAGAGCTTCGATGCCGCGCTCCAGGCCGTGCGCGGCAGCTGCGAGATCGCGTGCCTGACGCGGAGCGAGAAGGGCTCGCTCATCGTCGCCGGCGAGGAAGTGCACGTGATCGACGCCGAGCGCGTGGGTGCCGTCGTGGACACGACCGGCGCCGGCGATCTTTACGCCTCGGGCTTCCTCTACGGCTGGACGCACGGCTACGGCCTCGCGCGCGCGGGCCGCATCGCCTCGATCGCGGCCGCCGAAGCCATCAGCCATGTCGGCGCCCGCCCGCAGACGAGCCTGAAGGCGCTGGTGAAGCAGAAGCTGGGTTGACTACTGGCGAGGCGGCGGCGTGATCGTCCAGGTCTTCGGGCCATCGACATTCACCTGCCGATGCGCGGTGCGGCCGTTGCCGCCATCGGCGGTGACATTGCGCACGCCGCGCGAAACCAGCGTCGTGCAGCCGTCGCCCGGCGGCGTCGCGCAATGCCGCGCGCCGTCGACGAGCAGCGTCAGATAGAGGCCGGACTGGTTGTTGAGCGTGAATTCGTACTGCTGGGCCGACGCGTGAGAGCTCGCGGCCGCGGTCAGCGCCGCGGCGGTCGCAACGACGAAACCGAATTTTCGCAACATGGATTCCCTCCAAACCGTGCAGGCCGATTGTCTTGGCCACGCTATGGCGCGGTAGGGAGGCCGCCTATGAACCGGTTCACAGGCGCCGCTGGGCGGCTTGCAGTCCGCAAGCTTGTCGGTACGCGCCCTTGCGCGAAGGTTAGTGCTTCACGCGCGGCTCGATCGGCAGCTGCTCCGCGATGCCGAGCATGTCCTCGAGCTGCTTTCCGGCCGCGATGAGACGCGCCTCGCTTCGGGGCGGGCCCACGATCTGGAGGCCCACCGGCAGGCCGTCGGCGGAAAACCCGGCCGGCAGCGCGAGCGAAGGGCAGCCGATCACGCTGATCGCGAAGGTAATCG
>JBKOUH010000076.1:0-10054 GCA_046723285.1 Pseudomonadota bacterium | reverse complement strand
ACCGAAAGTTCGGGCCCTGGCACAAGCGCGCTCGTTTCGAGCGTGCGCGCTTGCGCGCGGCCCGCGCGTTCTGCAAACTGCAGCCAGTCGCGTCCCTTGGCGCGGGCGAGGTCGCGGGCGGCGTCGCGGAGCGCCCGCTCGGTTTCGCCGCCGGGGGCGAGCCAGCCGTCCTCGACGAAGCCCTGCTCGCGTTGGAACGCCTTGGTCGCTTCGGTGGTGCTCTCGTCGATGAAGCCGTGCGGGCGGTCGAACGGATCCTCGGGCATGTGGCCGAGCGCGCCCAGGAGGCGCTGCACGGCCGCGACATCTGCGTGCCGATTGGCAAAGCCGTTGCCGACGGTACCGCCGAGCGGTTCGGGCGCGTAGTAGAGCAGCCCGGCGCCGCGCGGCTTCATGAGCAGGCGGTTGTTGATCGCGCGCTCGGTCGGCCCGCCAGGGTTCACGATGGAATCGATCTTGAGCCCATTTTGCTCTTGAAACTTGACCAACGCGTCGATCATGGGCTCGGTCGCATAGCGCTGCGGCGCGTCGGCATATTCTGGCGGCGGCGCGTAGGCGTCGATGCGGCGCAGCGAATCGTCGAGCGCGGCAATGTCGTCGGGATCGTTGGCCTGGCCGTTGCCGGCCGGGCGGTTGAGCGAGAGAAGGTCGAAGTCGTCGTGCATGCGAAGTCCTTGAGATGGCGCGGCTACGCTTTGTGAGAGGCCGTTAGATGGCATGAGAAAATAATCATGGAAAATTAACTTGTCAAGAACAAATAGTGATCATAAGCGCCAATGTGGCCGCGCACCACCCTCCGACGGTAACGAAGCGGCGTCGGCCGGCGCGTCAGCCGCCGCGCCTCGAAAAGTCCACCAATGTCGGCGAGAGTCAGCGAATGATGACGAAGGATGACTTTTCACGACCCCTCGCCATGCCGCGCAAGCTTGGGAGCGCGACGCGCCGGGCCGTTGTGGCCGCGATGATGAGTGCGGCGGCTTGGCCGCTCGCCGCGGTATGGGCGCAAGAGGCGGCCGGCACCGAGGCCGCCTGGGCCGCGCTCGCCGGTGACGGCGCCGTGGCGCTGGTGCGTCACGCCAAGGCGCCGGGGCCGAGCCCCGATCCGCCGGGCGCGTCGCTCGCCGATTGCGCGACGCAGCGCAATCTCTCGGCCGAGGGCCGCGCGCAGGCGGCGAAGCTCGGGGCGCTCTGGCGCGCCAAGCGCGTCAAGATCGGCAAGGTCGTCGCCTCGCCCTGGTGCCGCACCATCCAGACGGCGCAGCTCATGGGTCTCGGCGAGCCCGAGGTGAATCACGCGCTCTACAATCTCCTCGCCGATCCGCCCGACCGTGACGCCAAGATCGCGGCGCTGACCAAGATGATGCGCGAGTGGCGCGGCCCCGGCACGCTGGTGCTGGTCACACATGGAGTCACCATCCGCCGCGTGGCCCCGGGCGCCGGCGATCCCGGTGAAGCCGGCGTCGTCGTGGTGAAACCCGATCTCGTCCTGGCCCGCGGCTACGTCATCGTCGGCACCATTCCGCCGCCGTGAACGAAAACGCGCGCGAAGTGCAGCCGCGCGGAAAAGAAGGATCGCCACGAAGGCACGAAGACCACGAAGGGATTTTCTTGCGCGCCTGAGGCGCGCGATCGTCGCAGCTTCGTGCCTTCGTGTCTTCGTGTCGACTTCCCCCGGCTACGCATTTCCTGCGAAATTTGGTTGTCCGGACGTATGGCGCCTGGCGGGGAGCTTCCCTAGATTACAGCGCATGCTCGACCGCCGTTTCAGCGTCGCCCCGATGATGGAGTGCACGGACCGGTTCTACCGGTATTTCGCGCGCCTTCTGACGCGCCGCGCGCTCCTCTACACCGAGATGATCACGACCGGCGCGGCGCTCCATGGCGACCGTGCGCGCATCCTCGGCTTCGATCCGTTCGAGCATCCGGTGGCGCTGCAATTGGGCGGCGCCGATCCCGCCGCCATGGCCGAATGCGCGCGCATCGCCGAAGCGCTCGGCTACGACGAGGTCAACATCAATTGCGGCTGCCCCTCGGATCGCGTGCAGGCCGGCCGCTTCGGCGCCTGCCTCATGGCCGAGCCCGAAACGGTCGCCGCCTGCGTCGCCGCGATGCGCCGCGCGGTCTCGATCCCGGTCACGGTCAAGACCCGCATCGGCATCGATGCGCGCGACAGCTACGACCACCTCGCCGATTTCGTGCGCCGTGTCGCCGATGCCGGCTGCGGCGCGTTCGCGATCCATGCGCGGAAAGCCTGGCTGCAGGGGCTTTCGCCCAAGGAGAACCGCGAAATTCCGCCGCTCAGCTACGACACGGTCTATCGCTTGAAGGCGGAATTCCCCGCGCTGACGATCGTTCTGAACGGCGGCATGAAATCGCTCGAGGAAGCCGCGGCGCATGTAGGTTCGGGCGGATTCGATGGCGTCATGATCGGCCGCGCCGCCTATGACACGCCCTTTTTGCTGGCCGAGGTCGATCGGCGCATGTTCGGGGAGAGCGGCGCGATCGTGTCGCGTGCCGAGGCCGTCAGCGCCTATCTGCCGTTCGTCGCGCGCATGCTCGACGCCGGCGTGCCGCTGGGGCCGCTGGCGAAGCCGCTGATCCCGCTGTTCCACGGCCAGCCCGGGGGCCGCCTCTGGCGCCGCCACCTGGCCGAGCGCGTGCATCGGCCGGCCGTCGGCGTCGCGGTGCTTGCCGAGGGCCTCGAGATCGTTGCCGCGGCCGCGGCCGCCGCTGAGCGCGCGCGCCAACGCGCCGCCGCGTGAGCCGCGCATGGATCTCGGCCCGATGCAGCGCGGAACAGGCGCCAAGACCAAGCGGAAGCCGCGCCGCGAAGAGGCGATGAACGCCGCGCGCCTTCTGAGCCTGGCGTTGAGCGTGGCGCTGCTCTCCGGCTGCGCGCTGTTGGCGCCGCTGCCGGACAAGGCCTCGCTCGACGCGCGGCTCAAGGCCTTCCCGACGCGCGATCTGCCGCTGACATCGGCGGTGTCGATCTATTGGAACGACAATCAGGTGCCGTTCATCGAGGCGGCCAACGACGAGGACCTCGCTTTTGCGCTCGGCATGGTGCACGCGCATTTGCGCCTGGCCCAGATGACGATCCTGCGCCGCATCGTCGAGGGCCGGCTCGCCGAATCGGCGGGGCCGATCGCCGCCGACATCGATCACGCGCTGCGCATCCTGAATTTCGGCCGCGGCGCCGCCAAGTTCGAGGCCGCGATGCCGCCCGAGACGCGCGCCTTCGTCGAGGATTTCGTGCGCGGCATCAACTACTACCAGGGCAAGCTCGCCGCGCGCGACCTGCCGCACGAATTCAAGGTTTTGGCACTCGAGCGCGAACCGTGGTCCGTCCGCGACGTGCTCGCGATCGGGCGGCTCGCCGGCACCGACATCAATTGGCTCGGCTATTTCTCGCTGTTGAAGCTGCGCGAGCGCCCCGATTGGCCCGAGCTCTATCAGCGGCTCTTGAAGGCCGGCGGCGCGTCGACGACGAGCTTCAGCGCCGGCGACCAGAGCGAGATCTTGAAGCAGCTTCTGCTCGGCGCCGCGCGCACTGGCAGCAACGCGCTCGTCGTCGCCGGCGCGCGCTCGCAATCCGGCGCGGCGCTCCTCGCCAGCGATCCCCATCTCGGCATCCAGATGCCGAATCTCTGGCTCATCGCCGGGATGAAGTCGCCGTCCTACCACGCGGTCGGCCTCATGATCCCGGGCGTGCCGGTGGTGGCGCTGGGGCGCAACCGCGACATCGCCTGGGGCGGCACCAACATGCGCGCCGCCTCGTCCGATCTCTTCGACGTCTCGAAGGTGCCGCCGATCTCGATCAAATCGCGCACCGAGCGCATCAAGGTGCGCTGGTGGTTCGACCGCAGCGTGACCGTGCGCGAGTCGCCCTATGGCCCCGTCATCTCCGATGCGCCGATCCTGAATTGGCAGGGCAAGCCGCCCTTCGCGCTGCGCTGGATCGGCCACGAGCGTGGCGACGAGATCACGGCGCTGTTGAAGGCTTCGCGCGCGCGCAATTGGCCCGAATTCCGCGCCGCGTTCGACACCTTCGCGGTCTCGGCGCAGAACATGGTGTATGCCGACCGCGCCGGGAACATCGGCCAATTGATGGCGGCGATGCTGCCGGTGCGCGCGCGGCCGCTGCCGCCCGATCTCATCCTCGATCCCGCGGATCCGGCCGCGCCGTGGAAGGCGATCGCCACGGCCGCGCAACTGCCTACGTCCTACAATCCCAAGGCGGGCTATCTTGCCTCGGCCAACAACAAGCCGGCCGATCTTCCGTTCCCCGTCGGCTACGTATTCTCGCAGGACGACCGCATGCTGCGGATGCGCGCGCTGGTCGGCGAGCATCCGCGGCTCGGCCTCGCCGAGCTGAAGGCGGTCCAGCGCGACGTGCTCGTGCCGTCGTCGCTGCAGCTGCGCAACCTCTATCTCGCCGCCATCGCGCGCACCAAGGCCGACGAGGGCCTCGGCCGCCGCGCCGAGCGCGCGCTCGCGCTGATGGCCGAATGGGACGGGCACTATCGCGCCGACGATCAGGCGCCGGTCGCGTTCGAGCTGTTCCACTTCCGCTTCCAGCAACGCTACTACGTCGGCCGCTACGGCGAAGATGCGGCGAACACGATGTTCGCGATCGCCGCCATGCCGCGGCTCCTTGCCGAGGACCTGCCGAAGATTCCCGAGGCCGAGCTGCGCCCGCTGCTGGCCGAGGCGCTCGCCGATGCCGGGCGCAAGCTGGGCCGCTTCAAGAGCTGGGGCGCAATGCACCGCCTGCAGCTCTCGCATCCGCTCGCATTCGCGCCGCTGATCGGCGGCCGCTACCGGTTCGGCGATCTGCCGGCCGGCGGCAGCACCGAATCGCTGATGAAGACCGCGCACAACAGCACCGACGGCCGGCACTACACCCGCTACGGCCAGCAGGCCCGGTTCGTCACGGATCTGGCCGATCCCGACGCGAATTATTTTGTGCTGTTGGGGGGTCAGGATGGCTGGCTCGGCAGCGCCACTGCGCTCGATCAGCTAAGCCTTTGGCAAAGCGGCGAATACATTCAGATGCCGCTGCGCGCCGAAACGGCGCGCACGCAGTTCCGGCACCGGCTCGATCTCGCCGCTGCGCGCTGACCGGCCCAAGATATTGCTCCGAGTATTAACGGGCTTTACGTATGGTTAACCCATGCAGGCTATGGATTCCGCACCAAAAAATGGGCGAGAGGGAGTGCCCCGCGGCGCCGCGCAGCACCGGCGGCAACGGGCAGGCCGATGGCAACAATCCTGATCCTCGACGACCGGAACACGAACCGGAAAATCCTGGCGCAGCTCGCCATATCGGTCGAGCCCGGCGTCGCCGTGCGCGCCTGCGCGAGCGGCGAGGAAGGACTCGCGGCCGCCGCGGAGCAGGCGCCCGATCTTGTCTTCTCCGATTTCAACATGCCGGGCATGAACGGCGCCGAATTCGTCGCCGAGTTCAGGAAGCTCAAAGGCTGCATCGACGTCCCGGTCATCGTCGTCACCGCCTATGAAGACCGCGAGCACCGCTATCGCGCGCTCGAGGCCGGCGCCACCGACTTTCTCGCGAGCCCGGTCGATCACCACGAATTCGTCGTGCGCGCGCGCAATCTGCTGGCGCTGCGCCGGCAGAGCCTCGCGCGACAGGCCGCGGAGCGCGCGAATGCCGCGAAAACGGCCTTTCTCGCCAATATGAGCCACGAGCTCCGGACGCCGCTCAACGCCATCATCGGCTTCTCGGAAATCATGCAGACCGAGCTGCACGGGCCGCTCGGCAACGCCAAGTACAAGGACTATTCCAACGACATCGGCCGCAGCGCGCGGCATCTGCGCGAGGTGATCCAGAACATCCTCGACGTGGCGCGCATCGAGGAAGGCAAGTTCGATGTCGAGAAGGTCCTGGTCGGCGTGCCGAACATTCTCGAAGAGGCGGCGCGCATGGTCCGCCCCGAGGCCGAGCGCGCGAAGCTCGACTTCGACTACGCGGTTCCGGGCGATCTGCCCTATGTGCTCGGCGACAAGACCAAGCTGACGCAGGCATTCCTCAATTTGATGTCGAACGCGGTGAAATTCACGCCCGCCGGCGGCCATGTGTCGATCGCCGCCCATAAGGGCAGCGACATCGTGGAAGTCACGGTCGGCGACACCGGCATCGGCATGTCGCCCGAGGAGATCCCGATCGCGCTCGCGCGCTTCGGCCAAGTCTCGGGCGATCCCTACAAGAAGAAGTATCAGGGTACCGGCCTTGGGCTACCGATTGCGGCCGGCATCATCCAAGCCCATCGCGGCGAGCTCTTGATCGACAGCGCCAAAGGCCGCGGCACGCGCATGACGGTTCGCCTCCCGGCCGCCGCCGCCGTGCTGGAGACCATCCAGTAGGCGTTCCCGGCCGGTATGGCCCCGGCCAGGGGGCGGCGCGTTAATTTCTGCTTAACCGAACATTAAAGAATCATCGCTACCAAAAGGTTTCTAGAGCCTGGAACAGCGGCTTAGAACCGGAATGGACAGCGCCGTCGTCAATTTTGCGGCCCGGCGGTCCGCCAACGCAGAGCGCGTGGCGGAAGCGGCGCAAGCGTCGGCGGAGCAATCCAGCGCACGCAGCGCGGCGAGCCGATCGAAGATCGTTCTCACGACAGCGGTCGTCGCGCTCGGCGCGCTGCTCGGCATGGTGCATCTCGCGACGGTTCTCTCCGTCGCTCCCGCCGGCCACGAGCATTCGCTGTTCGCTCTTCTGATTCTGGCACTGCTGGCGCCGATCGCGTGTGCCGTCGGCGTGCTCGTTTCGCGCCGCGGCTTCGCCGCGCTGCTCGCGCAACTCCGCCGCCGGCCCGATAGCGAGTGCGAGCAGATCATGATCCGCCTCGCCATCGCGCTGGTGCTGTGCGGCTACGTCACCGTCTCGCAGCTTCTCGCCGGCTACATCTCCGATGCGATGCAGGTTTCGCTGCTCGTCCTCGGCGCGTTCGAAATGGCCTCGCTCGGCCTGCTGCTGTGGCTCGTGCTGCGCCCGGTCGGCGTGTCGGTACCGCGCCGCGTCGCCGGGTGCTTCCTCGACGTTGTCACGCTCTCGGCGGCGCTGCACCTCGGCGACGAGGTGACGGCGCCGCTCTACGGCATCTATCTCTGGGTGACGCTCGGCAACGGCTTCCGCTACGGCACGCAATATCTGGTGCTCTCGGCGGTGATCTCGGCGGTGGGCTTCGGCATCACCGTGGCCGTGACGGACCTCTGGTACCAGCATCCGGCGCTTTCGTTCGGGCTCTGGATAACGCTTATCGTGGTGCCGACCTACGTCGCGAAGCTGATCCGCATGTTGCACGCGGCCAAGCTCGCGGCCGAGGCGGCGAGCCAAGCCAAGTCGCGCTTCCTCGCCACGGTCAGCCACGAGCTCCGGACGCCGCTCAACACCATCATCGGCACCGGCGGGCTCTTGAAGCACACGACGCTCGACAACGAGCAGCGCGCGATGACGCGTAGCATCCGGAGCGCCGCGCGCACGTTGCTCTCCCAGATCAATATCGTGCTCGATTTCTCGAAGATCGATGCCGGCAAGGTCACCGCCAAGTCCGAGCCGTTCGATCTCGCGGTGCTCATCGCCGAGATCGACGCGATGTTCCACATCCAGGCCCAGGCCAAGGGCGTCACGTTCTCCGTGCGCGTGGCGCCCGGCACGCCCTCGGGCCTCGTCGGCGACATCGACCACCTGCGCAGCATGCTGGTCAATCTCTGCGGCAATGCGCTGAAGTTCACCGAGCAGGGCCGTGTCTGGATCGACGTCGCCGGCAAGCCCATCGATCACAAGTATACCGCGCTAAAGATCTCGGTCGGCGACACCGGCATCGGCATCCCGCGCGCCAAGTTCGAGACGATCTTCGAGAGCTTCCGCCAGGCCGACGAATCGATCGCGCGCCGCTTCGGCGGCACCGGCCTCGGGCTCGCCATCGTCAAGCAGCTCGTCACCATCATGGGCGGCACGATCGGCGTCGACAGCGAAGAGGGCAAGGGCAGCGTCTTCACGCTCGAATTGCCGCTCGCGCGCTCCGACGCGGCGGTGCGCCAACAGGTGCTGACGCAGGGCGAGCGCATCTTCATCGTCGGCGCCGATCCCATCTTTGCGCGCCAGGTCGCGGCCGCGGTCGAAAGCGCGGGCGGCAAGCCGGTCGAGCTCCGCGAGCCGGCCGCGCTCGGACCCGCCGTCAAGCTCGCCTCGGGCGGCAGCCCGCGTCCCATCGTCCTGGCCCTGGGTCCGGGGCAAGGGCAGAGCGCCGCCGACTTCGCGACCGCGCTCCGCGAGGCGCTGCCGGGTTTGGCGCCGCTCATCATCCGCATCGACGACGAGGCCGCGCTGGCCGAGAGCGGCGATGCGGTGCGCTTCGATTTCCTCGGCTCGGCTTCGCGCGCAACGATGGCCGAGACGCTGGCGCCGATGCTCTATCTCGCCGACCTCATCGCGCTCGGCGTCTCGGGCCGCGCGCCGGTCGAGCGCGGCGACGCGCGCAAACGCAAGCGGCCGCTCCGCGTCCTCGTCGCCGAGGACAACGTCGTCAACCGCAAGCTCTTCGCCAAGATCCTCGAGACCGGCGGCCATCAGCCGGTGCTGGCAGAAGACGGCGAGGCCGCGCTGGCCGAGCTCGAGAAGGGCGGGTTCGACGTCGCGCTGATGGACATCAACATGCCCAAGATGAGCGGCCACGAGGCGACGCAGCTCTACCGCTTCGCCCATTTGGACGCCGAACATCTCCCGATCCTGGCGCTCACCGCCGACGCCACGGTCGAAGGCCGCCGCCGCTGCGAGGAAGCGGGCATGGACGGCGTCGCCTTAAAGCCGATCGAAGCCGACGAGCTCGTGCGTCTGGTCGAGCGTTATGCCGGCAAGTCGACCGAGCAGGCGCCGGCCGAAGCCGAGGCGCTCGTCGCCGAAGACAGCAAGGTCGCTCTCCACCCGCGCCACAAGGCGCCGCTGCCGCCGATCATCGATCCGACCGCGATCGAATCGCTGCGCGCCATCGGCGGCGACGCGACGTTCTTCGAATCGCTGGTCGACGAGTTCATCGCCGACTCGGCCAACATCGTCGAGCGCATCGTCGCGGCCGTCGGCGCGAACGACCCCGATGCGGTGCGCTTCGAGACCCATGCGCTGCGCAGCAGCGCCGCGCATTTCGGCGCGCGCCGCTTGCATCAGCTTTGCGTTGCAATGAGCGGCATCTCGCACGACAGCCTGGCCAAGAAAGGCCCGGCCTTCCTCGCCGATCTTCGCCGCGAATACCGCCTCGCGGTGGAAGAGCTCTACCGCCACACCGGCCTTGCGGCCCGCGAGGCGAAGCGCGGCTGACGCTGCGGGTGGCGTCCCCTGGCCGGATTGCCCGACGAAGACGCGCCGGCGCGCCGTCCAAGACCAAATTCTACTTTCCGCGCAACGCGTCCTTCAGGCCGCCGACCGCGTTCTGGATCTTGCCCTCAACCTGGTCGGACTTGCCTTCCGACTCGAGCTTGGCGTCGCCCACGGCCTTGCCAAGGGTCTCCTTGACCGAACCTTTGATCTGCTTGGCCGATCCCGCGATACGATCCTTGTCCATGACGATATCCTTTGTTTGACTTGCATCGGGCCGCACGTGCAGGCGACCCGTCGTTGTGTTTCGCACGCGTGTCACACGTAATCGGGCGCGCGCGGCCGATCCGATGCCACATCTCAAGCGCAGCGCAGCCGGCGCGCGGCAAGCGAGCAGCGCTCGCGCGCCGCTCGCGGCCGAGAGCGAAGTTCAGCGCCCGTAATAGCCAGGGTAATAGTAGTCGCGGTCATAGCGCGAATACGGGGCGTAATTCGGGGCGTAGTACGGGTAGGAGTAAGTGTTGTAGCCCTGGTAGCGATAGGTTCCGTAGTAGGGGCTGGTGTTGTAGCCGTAATAGTTTCCGTAGTTGGGCTGGTAATAGTAGGGCGGGCCGATCGTGACGCGCAGTTCGGCGAGAGCGGGGGCGGCAGCCGCCCCCGCCACGAGCACGAGGCCGGCGGCGGCGGCGAGAGCGATCGAGAGCTTGCGCATGGTATCCT
>JBKOUH010000455.1:0-5280 GCA_046723285.1 Pseudomonadota bacterium | reverse complement strand
AGAATCGGGGTCCATTCGATTTCCTGGGCGTGACGCGAAAATCAACTCTTGTCTCGATAGCCCGCTTCTAGCGCGCGCGCTTCGCCGCGAGCCGTTTGGCCAGCCGCGCCACGTCGACGATCGCGCGCTCATGCGTGCCGGCGCCGATCTCCTCGCGCTCATCGCTGGCGCGCACGCGAAATTCGAGCCGCTTGCCCTCGACGCGCGTGAGCTCCGCTTCGCCCATGACGCGCATGCCGACGGGCGTCGCGGCCGTGTGACTCACATCGATGCGCGTCCCGACCGCGCTCTCGCCGGGCTCGAGCGCGTGCTTGATCGCATTGAGCGCCGCGTTTTCCATCACCATGATCATGACCGGCGTGGCGAGCACGGGCGGCAGGATCGCGTCCTTGAACCGGTTGGCGAGATGCTCGGGTTTCACCTCGAGCGTGAACGAGCCTTTGGCGCCGATGGAGATGTTCTTCATGCCAGGTGTTTTCCGAGCGGTACCAAGATTCAACAGCGGGCCGGTCCCTAAGAATCGCCCCAACCGCGTCGTCAGCCAAGCCTGCGATCGCCTCGGCCGGGTTCGGTGATTTCTCGTGATGCCTCAAACCAATTCAATCCGCGCCCGATGCCCGGGCGATGCGGCAAGCTTTCGATCGCACGTGAGCAGCGGCGCGCCGAGAGCTTCCGCCAGTGCGACGTAAGCGGCATCGTAGGCCGTCAGATTGTCGCGCAATTCCCAGATCCGCGGCACGAGGAAATCGTGCGGATAGCGGTTCAGCGGAAGATCGGCCAAATCGTCCAGCGCCGCGCGGCAGCGCTCCGCCTCGACCTGCCCCGTGCCCGCGTAACGGCGCAGGACTTGCGCCACTTCGAGGTCGATGAGATGCGGGGTGTGCAGCGTCTCTCCCGTCGCGAACAGCCGTTCCTCCACCGCCGCCGCTGCCGGCGTGCGCAGCAGCGCCTCCAGGACGGCCGAAGCATCGACGACGATCACCGGCGGTCGCGCTCGAAGCGGACCGCGTGCGCCGGCGGCACCGCCGGATTCGCCGCGGGGCGCTGTGCCAAACGGGCCCGCAGATCCTCCACGGTGGGCCGCTCGGCCACGCGGCGAATCTCGTCGAGCAAGTAATCGGACAACGACATGCCGGCGAGCGCGGCGCGCGCCTTCAGACGGCGGTGCAGCGCCTCGGGAACGTTGCGAATCTGGATCATGGAGGACATGCCCATAACATGGTTGCATGTGTCGCGCATGTCAACGCGCGGGCTGCCTCGAAGGCGGGCCTTGATTTTTTTCCCATGCTGTTGTACTTTATTTGTTCTTATTGGAGTCTGCAATGCCTTTTGATCCTGATACCCCACCCTCCGCCCTCCCCGCTCCAGCCAAGACGCAACCGCCCGACCCCAAATCGACCGCCCCGTATCTCGCCGAGCACGATTGGCAGACCGCGCATCGCGAGTGGCTGCCCTATTGGCAGCAGCGCGATCCGGTGCCGCCGCGGCCCGAGTCTCCGCCCGCGATCGAGACGCCCGGCGATGCGCTGACCGAGCGGCAGGAAGCGTTCTGCCGCGCTTATGTCGAGTGCCCGGTCGCGGGCAAAGCCGCTGTCGGCGCCGGCTATTCGCCGGCCAGCGCGCGGCGGCAGGCCAGCCGGCTGTTGAAGCATCCGCTTATCGTGCGGCGCATTCACGAGCTGCGCGACGTGCGCGGGAAGGACCATCAGGTGCGGCGCGACACGATCATCGACCAGGCCGAGGCCGTGTTCGAAGCGGCGATGGAGAAGGCCGACTACTACGCCGCGATGCAGGCGCTGACGATGAAGGCGCGCATGGCCGGCTTCGCCGATTACCTGCCCGGCGTGCGCATCCTGCGCCGCGAGGCGCGCGACCACGAGCAGGAGTTCTGGGCGCGCGCGCACGCGGCCGAGCAAAGGATCACGGCGGCGCGGCTTGGCGACGTCGCCGGCGCGGCGGTCGCCGGCGGAAGCGTCGACCGCAACGCCGCGCGTGAGGCTTTGCTCGAAGCCCAGCGCGAGGCGGAGATGTTCGCGGAAGGCGCCGAAGCCGCGGCGACTCGCATCGCCCTGCGCAAATCCGGCGGGGCCGAGCGCCGCGCCCGCGCCAAGCGCAACGGAAGCGAATGAGCAAATCGGCGACCGCCGCTCCGATGTCTATGCCGTGTCCCGCCCGTGTCCCTTGGATGTCCACGAAGGCCTACGAATGTCTACGTTTGCCTACATGAACTGGGGAGGGGCAGAATCGCGGATCCGCTCGCATTGCTCGCCGGAACGGCCTCCGCGGACAAAGGGCGCGTTTCGGAAAGCCAACAAAAGCCAAGGTCGGCCGCCCAAAAAAGCCAAGGAAAGCCAAGGTGCGCGTGCGCGAAAAGCCAACAAAAGCCAACCCGGCGATGCGCCAAAAGCCAAGGAAAGCCAACGAAAGCCAAGAAAAGCCAAGGTTCCGCGATTCTCGCGGCGTCGGCGGCTGTCGCACGGCGCCGCACGTTTCGGGCCGAATCGCGCGTTTGCGCGGTTCGGCCGTAAGGCCCGCCGCTTGCGGGCCGTCGTTAATCCCCAACCCTGCGTCATCGGTCCGTCATTGAAGGCGGGACTTTCGATGCCAGATACTCTATATGAACGGCGCGGGAACGACGGCGGCCCCATTGCTGGGGCTGGGGGTGCCGTCCGGCGGCGGTAGGCGGGCGATGGTCACCAACCCCTTTGACGACGACAAGCTGCGCGAGGAGTGCGGCGTCTTCGGCATTTATGGCCATGAAGACGCGGCCGCCCTGACCGCGCTCGGCCTCCATGCGCTCCAGCACCGCGGCCAGGAAGCCGCCGGCATCGTCAGCTTCGACGGCGAGATGTTCCACGCGCACCGGGCGCTCGGCCTCGTCGGCGACAATTTCAACGCCGTCTCGACGATGGAGCGGCTGAAAGGCCCGATGGCCATCGGCCATGTGCGCTACTCCACCACCGGGACTCCGATCGTCCGCAACATCCAGCCGCTGGTCGCGGATTTCGCGTTCGGCGGCCTCGCCATCGCGCACAACGGCAATCTCACCAACGCGCTCTCGCTGCGCTCGGACATGATCCGCGCCGGCCATCTGTTCCAATCGACGACCGACACCGAGATCGTCAGCCACCTGATCGCCATCAGCAAGGCCACGAACCTCATCGACCGCATCAGCGACGCTCTGCTCCAGGTCGAGGGCGCCTATTCGTTCGTGATGCTGAGCCGCAAGAAGGTGATCGGCGTGCGCGATCCGCTCGGCGTGCGCCCGCTCGTGCTCGGCGTCCTCGACGGCCACTACATGGTGACCTCGGAGACCTGCGCGCTCGACATCGTCGGCGCCAAATATGTGCGCGACATCGAGCCCGGCGAGATGGTCGTGCTCGACGACCGCGGCCTCACCTCGCTGCGCCCGTTCCCCAAGCAGAAGCGGCGCTTCTGCGTGTTCGAATACATCTACTTCGCGCGCCCCGACAGCATGGTCGAGGGCATCTCGGTCTACGACGCGCGGAAGCGCATCGGCGCCGAGCTGGCGAAGGAAGCGCCGGTGCCGGCCGACGTCGTCGTGCCGGTGCCCGATTCGGGCGTGCCGGCGGCGATGGGCTACGCGCACGCGGCGGGGCTGCCGTTCGAGCTCGGCATCATCCGCAACCACTATGTCGGGCGCACCTTCATCGAGCCCGCCGACCAGATCCGGCACTTGGGCGTGAAGCTCAAGCACAGCCCGAACCGCGCGGCGCTCGCGGGCAAGCGCGTGATCCTCGTCGACGACAGCATCGTGCGCGGCACCACCTCGACCAAGATCGTCGATCTGGTGCGCCACGCCGGCGCCGCCGAGGTGCACATGCGCATCTCGAGCCCGCCGACGACGCATTCCTGCTTCTACGGCATCGACACGCCGCAGCGGGAGAAGCTGCTCGCCTCGCGCCACAGCGTGGCCGAGATGGCCAAGATCATCGGCGTCGACAGCCTGGCCTTCATCTCGATCGCCGGCCTCTATCGCGCGATGGGCCACACCGCGCGCACCGAGGACGATCCGCAGTTCTGCGACGCCTGCTTCACCGGCGACTACCCGACGCGGCTCACCGACCGCGCCGGCGGCTCGACCTCGCGCCAATTATCGCTGCTCGAAGAAGTGGCGTGACGTCCGGCGGAACCGGGCGGCTGCAAGGCCGCATCGCGCTCGTCACCGGCGCATCGCGCGGCATCGGCGCCGCCGTGGCCAAGCGCTACGCGGCCGAAGGCGCGCAGGTGATCCTCGTCGCGCGCACGGTCGGCGGCCTCGAAGAAACCGACGACGCGATCCGCGCCGCGGGCGGCACCGCCATCTTGGTGCCGTTCGATCTCGCCGAAAGCATCAAGATCGACGAGCTCGGCGCGCGGCTCTACGAGCGCTTCGGCAAGCTCGACGTCCTCGTGGGCAACGCCGGCGTCCTCGGCGCGTTGACGCCGTTGACACATCTCGATCCGCCGGTCTGGGAGCGCGTGATGGCGATCAACGTCACCGCCAATTGGCGCCTGCTGCGCAGCATGGATCCGCTGCTGCGCCGGTCCGATGCGGGCCGCGCGATCTTCGTCACCTCGGGCGCGGCGCGCGGCGTCTTCCCGTTCTGGGGCGCCTATGCGACGAGCAAGGCGGCGCTCGAAATGCTGGTGCGCACCTACGCGGCCGAGGTCAACGAGTTCGGCGTGCGCGCCAACATCGTCGATCCCGGCGTGGTCCGTACCGAGATGCGCGCCTCGGCTTTTCCCGGCGAGGACCCCAAGACCCTGCCCGCGCCGGAAGCGATCACTGAGATTTTCGTGGCGCTGGCCGAGCCATCCTGCCGCCGGAATGGGCAGATCGTGCACGCCTGAGCGGCGCAGCCGCCCGTCCGCCGGCCAATCGCCCGATTTACCGGCCAAAGATCGCCGCCGACTGTGGCCTCATTGCCACGCCGCCCGCCAAAAGATCGGCGAAACGCGCTCCCCGCCGGCGTAAGGCCGCCCCGCATTCGCCGCGTGGCACGCTGCTTGCTCTTTATCAAGCCGCATAAGGCGGGGCGGCGTGCGATCGGCGCCGCGCCGCCGGTCACAGAGACGATCCTTGGGGGTAAAGATGAGACATCTCGGATTCGGAGCCGCATTGATCGGGGCCGCGCTGCTCGCCGTGGCGCCGCGGGCGGAGGCGCAGGCGCCGCCGGCGCCGGCGGCGGAACCGGCCAAGCCCTTTGAATACACGCCGTGGTACGAGCGCAAGATTCTGCCCGATCCGCTGTCGGCGACGATCGCGTTCTGGTCCAA
>JBKOUH010000066.1:0-7321 GCA_046723285.1 Pseudomonadota bacterium | reverse complement strand
GGCCCTGCTCGTGGCGTTGCCGGCCTTCGCCGCACGCTCGCTGATCGAAGACCTCATCTTCGTCTTCTACATGCTGGCGCTGGCGCAATATTGGAACCTGCTCGCAGGCTATGCCGGACTCATCTCGGTCGGCCAGCAGGCGTTCGTCGGCCTCGGCGGCTATCTCTTGTTCGCGCTCGCGATCATGGCCGGCCTCGATCCGCTCGTGGCGATCGTGCTCGCCGGCGTCATCGCCGGACTGCTCGCGCTGCCGACCGCGTTCGTGGTCTTCCGGTTGCGCGGCGCTTATTTCGCGATCGGCACCTGGGTCGTGGCCGAGGTTTACCGCCTCGTACTGGCGCAGTGGAAGCAGTTGGGCGGCGGCACCGGCACCTCGCTGCCGCCCGAGATCACCAACACGGTCTCCGGCATCGAGGGCGTGAAAGCCCTTTTCGGCGTGCGCACCTCGGCCGCGCGCGACATGATCCTCTACTGGGCAGCGCTGGCGCTGGCCGCCGGCACCGTCGCCGCCGTCTATCTCATCCTGCGCTCGCGCCACGGCCTGGCGCTGGCGGCGATCCGCGACTCCGAGCCCGCCGCGGCCAGCGCCGGCGTCGACAATTTCCGCGCCAAGCTTTCGGTCTATGTCGCGACCGCGGCGGGGACCGGGATGGTCGGCGCGCTCATCTATCTCCAGAAGGCGCGCATCTCGCCCGATTCGGCCTTCGCGGTGCTCGATTGGACGGCCTACGTGATCTTGATCGTCGTCATCGGCGGCATCGGCACGATCGAGGGCCCGATCATCGGCGTGCTGGTGTTCTATCTGCTGCAGAGCTATCTCGCGAGCTTCGGCACCTGGTATCTTATCCTGCTCGGGGCGCTCGCCATCGTCATCATGCTGTTTGCTCCGAAGGGCATCTGGGGCTACGTCTCGGAGCGCTTCGGTCTCGTGCTGTTTCCGATCCGCCGCCGCCTCGTTCGGCCCGGCGACGCTCCATAGGAGGCTCGATTGATTTCAAGCTTGGGCACGCTTCGGGCCGCCGCCACGCGCGTGAAGCCCTACATCCATCGCACGCCGCTGCTGCGCTCGGCTTCGATCAGCAAGCTCACCGGCCACGACATCTACCTCAAGGCCGAGATGCTGCAGAAGACCGGCTCATTCAAGCCGCGGGGCATGACCAACCGGCTGCTGCAGCTTTCGCCCGAGGAGAAGGCGCGCGGCGCCATCACCTTCTCGGCTGGCAACATGGCGCAGGGCCTCGCTTTCGGTTGCGCCATCGCCGGCATCAAGGGCTTGGTCGTGATGCCGGCCGGGGCGAGCCGCTTGAAGGCCGAAGCGACGCGGAGCTACGGCGCCGAAGTGGTCCTGCACGGCGACGTGACCGAAGCCTATGCGCACTGCATGGCCCTGATCGAGAAGCACGGCTACACCTTCGCGCGGTTCGACGATGCGGCGGTGATGGAAGGCCACGCCTCGCTCGGGCTCGAAATCGTCGAGGATCTGCCTGATC
Organism: Pseudomonadota bacterium; assembly: GCA_046723285.1. Taxonomy (GTDB): domain Bacteria; phylum Pseudomonadota; class Alphaproteobacteria; order Bin65; family Bin65; genus SBBV01. Next base: position 5,831 of record JBKOUH010000066.1, on the reverse strand, counting down.
TCGATGCCATCGTGGTGCCGGTCGGCGGCGGCGGGCTCATCGGCGGCATCATCATGGCGCTGCGCGGCTCGGGCTCGAAGGCGCGCATCTTCGGCATCGAGCCCGAGAACGCCGACGTGATGCGCTTGAGCCTCGCTGCCGGAAAGGCCGTGCGCTCGCCGCCGCGGCCGACCATCGCCGACGGATTGGCGCCGCCGTTTGCCGGCGAACGCTGCTTCCCGCTCGTGCGGGATCACGCCGAAGGCATCACGCTGGTGAGCGAGGCGCAGATCGGCGATGCGATCAAGCTGTTGCTGACACGCATGAAGCTCCTGGCCGAAGGCGCTGGCGCAGCCTCGCTCGCCGGCCTCGTCTCCGGCAAGCTGCCGCTGAAGCCAGGCTCCAAGGTCGTGTGCGTACTCTCAGGCGGCAACATCGATCCGGAGCGGCTGAAGAGCGTTCTTTGACCCCTTTCGCGTGACTAGAAGGGGCTAGCGCCAAAATTCCTTGCTCGCGATGCGCGCGCCTTCGGCCATCGCCGCGAGCTTGGCCCAGACCACGTCGGCATCGACCGCGGCCTGGCCGACCCAGGTGCCGTAGCCGCAATCCGTGCCGGCGATGACGTTCTCGCGCCCGACCAGCTTGGCGTAGCGCCCGATGCGCTGGGCCACCAGCTCCGGATGCTCGATGAAATTCGTCTTCGATTCGAGCACGCCGGGAATCAGCACCTTCCCCTCGGGCAATTTCACCGTCTCGAACAGTTTCCATTCGTGCGCGTGGCGCGGATTGGCGGCTTCGAACGAGATGCCCGCGGGGCGCGCGGCGAACACGACGTCGGCGATGTCGGCGAACGGCACGTCGCAATGATGCGGGCCCTCGTAGTTGCCCCAGCAGACGTGGATACGGAGCTGCTCGGGCGCGATGTTGGCGAGCGCGTGATTGAGCGCCTCGACATTGAGCCGCGCGCGCTTCTTGAATTCCGCGGTCGAGAGATCGCCGTATTGGATGTGGCGCCCCATCGCGAGATCGGGGCAATCGATCTGCAGCACGAAGCCGGCCTTGGCGACGGTTTCGTATTCCTGCTTCATCGCCTCGGCTATCGCGAAGAGATACTTCTCGTGCGTGGGGTAATGCTCGTTCTTGAAGAACAGCGCGATTACGCCCGGCGAGGCCGCGCTCATGAATCCCTCGGCGGCTTTCACCGCGCCGATGGCGGCCGTGAGATTTTCCGCGTCCGTGCGCGCGGCGCCCGGATCGGCCACCGTGATGGGGGCGTTGCAGGCCGGCGTCTTGCGCCGCGAGCGCCCGGGATCGCCGAACACGCGCTTCGCGAGCTCGGGAAAATCGGCGAGATCCTTATACGAGGTCACCGGATGAGAGCTGCCGCCGAAGCCGGCGAGGCGGTCCTTGATATAGGTGGCGTAGCTGGGCTTCGAGAGCTCCCCGTCGTTGACGATATCGACGCCGGCATCGGCCTGCTTCTTCACCACCTCGGCCACGCCCGACTTGATCCGCGCCGCCAGCGCCGCGCGATCGACCGGCACGCCCTCTTCCTTCGCATACATCATGCGGATGAGATCGGGCGGCCGCGGCAGGCTGCCGGTGTGCGTCGTCAGGAACCGCTCGGTGCTGCGCTTCATGTTTCCTCCCGGCGCGCGCGTTTGCGAGCGACGCTAGCACCGCAGCAGCGGTATCGCCAGGAAGGCCTGCTCCGGCGAATGGGAGCAATCCCACCGGGCGCGCGAATTTTGATCTGAGTCAAAGCGCGGGACCGGCCGCTCCATATCCTCATTCTGGGGATCGTGCGAGCGCGCTGCGGCGCGCGGGAGGAACGGCCGTGCTTCGCTCCTTGCAACACGCTGCCTTGACCGTGCCTGATCTCGAGGTCGGGCGGAATTTCTACGCCAATATGGGCCTCGAGACGGCGCAGCTCGGCGACAGCCTCGTCTTCCGCTGCCCGGGCCGCGCGCAGAATCAGGTCCGGCTCACGGAAGGAAAGCAGAAGCGCCTCGCTTACGTGAGTTTCGGCACGACGGCGCGCGAGCTGCCCGGATTGAAGAGAAAGCTCGAAGCGGCCGGCACGAAGCTCGTCGACCCGCCCACGAAGGCCGGCGGCGAGGGCATCTGGTTCCGCGACCCCGACGGCGATCTCGTAAATGTCGTGGCGGCGCAAGACCGTCCGCAGAAGCGGCCGCCGGTCGCGATCAACAATGCCGGCGACTTCAAGCGCCTCGGCAAGCGCGGCGCGCCCAATCGCGACATCGAGGCCAAGCCGCGCCGGCTCGGCCATGTGCTTAAATTCTCGCTCGATCTTCAGCGCGCGATCGATTTCTACACCGGCTCGCTCGGCATGAAGCTCTCCGACCGCATCGGCGGCATGGCGGCGTTTCTCCGCTTTGCCGGCGACAGCGACCATCACACGCTGGCGCTGGCGCAGAGCCAGGGCACGGGCCTCCACCACATGAGCTTCGAGATGGGGAATCTCGACCAAATCCAATTCTGCGCCGGGCGCATGGTCGAAGCCGGCTACCGCGACGCCTGGGGCGTGGGGCGGCACATCTACGGCTCCAACTATTTCCACTACATCCGCGACCCGTGGAACAGCCTGGTCGAATTCTTCTGGGACATCGACTTCATCCCGGCACGCGCCAAATGGGAAGTGGAGAACGCGGCGGCCGGTCCCGAATCGCTCTATCAATGGGCGACGATGCCGCCGCCCGCCGATTTTCTCACCAACTACGAGCGCACCTGAGCGCGGACACGCGCATTCTTCCGCGCCGGCGCCGCGCGCTCGGCCAGCAGCACGTCGGCAAGTGCGCGCACTTTCGCCTGCGCAGTGTCTTTGCGCGAGATGAGGAGCGTCCGCGCCGAGCGAAACTCGCCGGCAAGCGCATGCACGCTGAGGCGGCGGCGCTCGGCATAAGAATCGAGCACGCTTTTCGGCATCAGCGCCACGCCCATGCCCGCCACCGCGCAGCCCAAGATGGCGTGGTAGGATGAGAGCTCGACGACGCGGTCGATGACGGCGCCGTCGCGCTGGAACCAGCGCTCGAGGCGGCTCCGGTGCGGGCAGCCGGGATGGAATGCGAGCAGCGTCGGCTTCTTCACGCCGCGCGGCGACGCGATGCGCGGATGGCCGGCATCGGCCACGATCACCAGCTCTTCGTCGTAGATCGGCAGCGTTTCGAGCCGCGGATCGGAGACGGGCTCGACGACGAGCGCCGCGTCGAGCGCGCCCGCCAGTACCTGCGGCGCCAGCGTGGCGGTGTCGCCGGTCGAGAGCTCGACCGATACGTCGGGGTAGCGCGCATGAAACCTGGCCAGGGGACGCGGCAGTCGCACCGCGGCGGTGCTTTCCATCGCGCCCAAGCGGAGCACGCCGCTGGGGCGGCTGCCTTGCACCGCCTCGCGCGCCTCGGCGGCCAGCGCCAGGATGCGCTCGGCATAGCCGAGGAGCGCCTTTCCCGCCGGCGCCAATTGCAGGCGCCGCCGCTCGCGCACGAACAGCGCCACCCCGAGTTCTTCCTCGAGCTGCTTGATCCGCGTCGTCACGTTCGACTGAACGCGGTGGAGACGCTCGGCCGCGCGCGTAATGCCGCCGGCCTCGACGACGGTGCGGAAGACATGGAGATCGGCCAGTTCCATTGTTCTCTATTCGAGAATGAGTTTATCTTGATTATTCATTTTATGAGAATATCGCGCCGGCGTAAAGATCGGCCTTGCTTCCACCCCGAGACGAGGCCCGCCATGCCCAGCCCCAATTACGTCGACCATGTCCGCCGCGCACGCCGGCTTCAGAACGACGAAATCTGGCGCATTCTCGCCCGCGTGGGCCGCGCGCTCGGCCGCCTCGGCGCGGCTGGCCCGGCCTGGATCCGTGCCCTTCGCGAAGCCCGCGAGCGCCGCCGCGCCGTGGCCGAGCTCTCCGGCCTCGACCGGCGCGCGCTGCGCGACATCGGTCTCGACCGCGCGGGCATCCGCTACGCCGTCGATCATAGCCGCGAGGATCTTCCCGCCCCGGCCAACGTGAACGGCGCGCCGGCCCAACGCAGCGTGGCTGGTTGAACACTGGCATGGTGTTTGGTTGAGTTGAACGCGAAGGCGTGGCGCGCGCCGGCAGCAGCGCCACGAAATCCGCGGCCGAAGGCCCGAAGTCGGCCGCGGCCTGAGCGGCCACTTAGGCGACGAGAGTCACCGTCGTCTTCAGCAGCGCGTCGGCGCGCGCGGCCGGGCCGACATGGATTTCGAGCGCGCCCGGCTCGAGCCGCGGCGCGAGCGTGGCGTCGAGGATCGCGAAGGCGTCGCAATTGAGCGTCATGCGCACGGTGCGGCGCTCGCCGGGATTCAGCACCGCCTTCGCCATGGCTTTCAGCTCGAGCACCGGGCGCGAGACGCTGGCCACGGGATCGCGCACGAACAGCAGCACCGTTTCCTCGCCGGCCACCTTGCCCTCGTTCGCCACATCGACCTCGACCGTGAGCGTACCGCCCTTGCCCAACTTCTCCGGCGTCGCGCGCAGACTCGAGTAAGCGAAGCGCGTATAGGAGAGGCCGTGGCCGAACGCGAACAGCGGCTCGTTCGGCATGTCGATGTATTTGCTCGAATAGCGGAACGCGGGATCGATCGGCCGCCCGGTCGGCAGGCGCGAATAGAAGATCGGGATCTGACCCACCTCGACAGGCCAGGTGACCGGCAGGCGCGCGCTCGGGTTCCAGCGCCCGGTGACGACATCGGCGACCGCGTGACCGGCTTCGCTGCCGAGATACCAGCACGCGAGCACCGCGTCGGCGCGCTCGAACAGCCACGGCACCAGGAGCGGCCGGCCCGCGGAGAGCAGCACCACGACCGGCTTGCCGAGATCGAGCACGGCGCGCGCGAACTCCGCCTGATGGCCGGGAAGCCCCGGCTTGGCGCGCGAGCCCGCCTCGCCACTCATCCAACGCGCTTCGCCGAGGCAGAGGATGACGAGGTCGGCCGCCTGCGCGAGCCCCACTGCCTCTTTGATGGCGCTGCCGTCCGCGCCCTCCATATCGACGCCGCGCGCGACGTCGATGCGGCGGCCCGGCCAGGCGGCGCGCATGCCCGCGGCATACGAAACCATTTCTTCGCCGCGACCCGCGCCGGACCAGGGCCCGAGCATCTCCTCGTCCGAGTCGGCGAGCGGGCCCAATATCGCGACGCGCGCCGGCGCGTCTGCGATCGGCAGCCGATCGTTGCGGTTGGTCAGCAGCACGATCGAGCGCCGCGCCGCCTCGCGCGCCGCGGCGCGATGCTCGGCGAAGCGCTCGGCCGTCATCACCGGCGCGGCCTTGCGATAGGGATCGTGGAACAGGCCAAGCGCCACCTTCAATGCGAGCACGCGACGCACGGAAGCGTCGATATCGGCCATGGCGACGAGGCCGCGTTCGAGCGCCACCGGCAGGCCGCGCGTATAGGCCGTGGCCATCATGTCGATATCGACGCCGGCCTTGATCGCCAGCGCCGCCGCCTCGGGCAGGTCCGACGCGATGCCGTGCGCCATCAACTCGGCGACGGCGTTGTAGTCGCTGACGAGCACGCCCTCGAAGCCCCAGCGCTCGCGGAGGATTTGCCGGAGCACGCCCGGATGCGCGGTCATCGGCACGCCGGCGAGATCGGTGAACGCCGGCATGATCGCGGCCGCGCCGGCTGCGACTGCGGCATGGAATGGCGGCAGATATATCTCGTGGAACGCGCGCTCCGAGAGCTCGACCTGCGCATATTCGCGCCCGGCCATCACGGCGCCGTAGCCGGCGAGATGCTTGGCGGTGGCGGCGACGCTGTCGGCGGCCGTGAGATCGCTACCCTGGAACCCGCGCACCTTGGCCTCGGCG
>JBKOUH010000123.1:0-4601 GCA_046723285.1 Pseudomonadota bacterium | reverse complement strand
AACCGGAGCAGCGCCCCCACGGATAACAACAGGATGCCGTAGAAGACGGGCGAGCGCAGCCAGGCCATGGCGGCGCTGATAGCAGCTTCCCAATGCGATGCAAGAGCGTCGCTGACGCAACGCAACGGCGTTGCTTACGGTCAAATCGCGCAAGGGCGCGATTTGACAGAACGCTGACATTTGCGGAGCGTCGCTGCTGCGTAAGGCGCCGCTCTTCCCGGGGAATCGTAAATGGCCACCGTCCTGCTGCTCTCCGCCTCCAATATCCTCATGACCATCGCTTGGTATTGGCACCTGAAGCACAAGGACTGGGTGCTGTGGCAGGTCGTGCTGATCAGCTGGGGCATCGCCTTCTTCGAATACTCGCTCGCGGTGCCGGCGAACCGCCTCGGCTACGGCACCTTCACCGCGCCGCAGCTCAAAGTGATTCAGGAGGTGATCACGCTCGTCGTGTTCGCGGTGTTCGCCGTCGTCTATCTCGGCGTGCCGATCCGCTGGAACTACGGCGCGGCCTGCCTCTGCATGGTGGCGGCCGTGTTTTTCATCATGAACTTCTGAGCGCGGCAGCGGCCGATTGCGCCGGTAAAGGCGCGGTGCGACAGTCATATATCGGCGCGGGCCGCGATGGTGGATCGTCTCGGCGAGCGCGCATCTTGGGGGAGCACGACGATGATGACATTCGCGACCCGCCTGATGGCGGTTCTGGCTCTCGCCGCGGCGGCGGTTTCCGCGACGCCGGCGTACGCCGAGTCTTCCCCCTGCCCGGGCAACATGGCGAGCTACTTCAACCTGAAGAACGGCGAGATGGTGAAATGCACCTGCCCGGCCTTGGCCGGCGGACGCACTGTTTGGGGCACCGCGCGCTACACGATCGATTCGGATGTGTGCCGCGCGGCGGTCCATGCCGGCGCGGCGCCGGCCGCCGGCGGCGAGGTGACCGTCTATCTCGCCGAGGGCTGCCCGATTTTCCGCAGCAACGCCAAGAACGGCGTGCAGAGCACCAATTACGGGCCCTATGGCCGCACCTTCCATTTCGCCAAGGACGCGCCCGACTGCGACGTGCAGACCAAGGACGACGCGGTCACCGACTGCCCGTTCTCGATGTCGGTGTTCGCGCAGATGAAGCCGGGGCAGAGCTGGCGCTGCAAATGCAGCGACACGCGCATGAAGAACATCGGCACGGTTTACGGCGACGGCCGCTACACCACCGATTCCAACACCTGCACCGCGGCGCTCCACGCCGGCGTGCTGCAGCTGGCGGGCGGCGAAGTGACGATGCACACCGACGAAGGCTGCAAGCGCTTCAGCGCCGCCGCCAAGAACGGCATCGCCTCGCGCGAATGGGGCGCCTACGCGATGTCCTACGCCTTCACGAGTCCCCTGCCCGCGTGTCCGAACTGAACCGCCGGAAAGTTTAGTGGAATCCGCTCCCTTGCCCTCGATTGGAGTTTGAATCGCGCTTTCGGTAGAATCTCGGCGCATGAGCCGCGTCAGGATCAGCGAGAGCGCGCTTGAGTTCGAGGACGGCCCCGAGGGCCGCCTCACGATCCCGCTCACGGTGAAACGCAACCGCGCGGCGCGGCGGATTTCGCTGCGCATCGATGTGCCGCGGCGCGGCGCCGTCCTCACGCTTCCGGCGCGCGCGGGGCTTTCGGCGGGGCTCGATTTCGTCGCCGAGAAGGCGCTCTGGCTGCGCAACGCTTATGCGCGGCTGCCCGAGGCGGTGCCGTTCGCGCACGACGCCGTGATCCCGTTCATGGGCCGGCCGCACCGGATCGAGCACCGCCCCGAGGGCAAGGGCGGCGTTTGGCGCGAGAGCGGCAACGGCGGCGAGATCATCGTCGTCGCCGGCGGCGCGGAGCATCTGCCGCGCCGGCTCGGCGATTGGCTCCGGCGCGAGGCGCAGGCGCTGCTCGAGGTGAAGACGCGCATCAAGGCCGCGCAAGTCGGGCGCGAGGCCGGACGCGTTTTCGTGCGCGATACGCGCTCGCGCTGGGGCAGCTGCGCGCGCGACGGCCGCGTGCATTATTCGTGGCGGCTCATCTTCGCGCCCGATTTCGTGCTCGACTACGTGGTGGCGCACGAGGTGGCGCATCTTGTCTATATGAGTCACGGGCCGCGCTTCCGCGCCGTCGTCGAGCGCCTGACGCCGCGCCGGGCCGAGGCCGAGGCCTGGCTCCGCGTCAACGGCGCCGCGCTCCTGCTATTGGGCGCAAGCTTCGGATAGAACAGGCGCTTTCCGTTCCCTAGGTTGGCCGCAAGATGACCGCAAAACCCAAACGAGCGACGGCCATGCCCGACACCCTGATGATGAACGGAACCGCCCTTATCGCTCCGGCGCAGACCGACGCGGTGCGCCGCGCCTGCGCGATGATCGACGCCGCCGAGGACAGCCCGCCGACCCTGGAGGCGCTCGCGCGCGCGGTCGGCATCAGCGCCACGCATTTCCAGAAGATCTTCAAGCGCGCGACCGGCGTCTCGCCGCGCCAATATGCCGAGTCGCGCCGCGTCGCCAAGGTGAAAGCCCTGCTGCGTTCGGGCGAGCCGGTGACGGCCGCGCTCTACGAAGCCGGCTACGGCTCCTCGCGCGGCCTTTACGAAACCGCGCATGCCAATCTCGGCATGACGCCGGCCACCTACCGGAAAGGCGGAGCCGGCGCCGAAATCGGCTACGCGTTCGGCCGCTCGAGCCTCGGCGACGTGCTGGTCGCCGCGACCAAGCAGGGCGTCTGCTTCGTGGCCCTCGGCGAATCGAGGGGCAAGCTCATCGCCGAGCTCAAGGCCGATTTTCCGGCCGCGCGCCTGAGCCCCGACGAGGAGCGGCTCGGCGCCTGGCTCGCCGAGGTGCTGCGCCGGATCGACGGCGCGCCGCCCGCGACCGCGCTGCCGCTCGACATCCGCGCCACGGCGTTCCAGCGCCGCGTGTGGCAGGCCTTGACCGAGATCCCGCTCGGCCAGACCCGCACCTATTCGGAGCTCGCCGAACTTCTCGGCGCGCCCAAGGCCCAGCGCGCGGTGGGGCGCGCCTGCGCCACCAACCCGGTCTCGATCCTCGTGCCCTGCCACCGCGCGGTGCGCGTCGACGGCGGATTGGGCGGATATCGCTGGGGCTTGAAGCGCAAGCAAGCCATCCTCGCCGCCGAACGCGCCGGCGACTTCCCCGCGCGGCGCAGCGGGCGGTAGGACGCTTCTCTTCCGCTGCCGCACGCCCCAGCCGCGGGCGATGCCGAATTGGTGAGCAAGCGCTGAAGCAAGTCATGCGCTCGGCGCATGTTGCAGGAGCGAACGCGCCGGGCGATTGCGGCGATTGGCGCCGGACTGTTTCACCCGGCCGCGCTACATCTTCGCGATGCCTGCCCGCGCCAATTTTCCGCGCCTCGCCGTGCTGATGATCCTCGTCGCTTTCGCGGCGCTGAGCGTCGATATTACGATTCCGGTCATGAGCAGCTTCGCGGCGGCGTTCAACGTCTCGGGCGCCGCGGCGCAGTTGACGTTGAGCGTGTTCGTGCTGGCCTTCGCGACCACGCATCTTCTGGCCGGGCCGCTCTCGGACCGGTTCGGCCGCCGCCCGGTGCTGATCGGCGGTGCCACGCTCTACACGCTCGCTTCGGTCGCCTGCGTGTTCGCCGACAGCATCGACCAGCTGATTGCCGCGCGCTTCGTGCAGGGGATCGGCTGCTGCGCCGGACCCGTGGTCGGGCGCGCGATCGTGCGCGACGTGTACGGCGGCGAACGCGCGGCCAAGGTGCTCGCCTACATGTCGACGGTGATGGGCTTCGTGCCGGGCGTGGCGCCGATCATCGGCGGCACGCTCGTCGAGGCGTTCGGCTGGCGCGCGATCTTCGTGGCGCTGCTGGGCTTCGGCGTCGCGGCGCTCCTGGGCTGTCTCTTCGTGCTCGACGAGACGAACAAGTGGCGCGATCCCGCCGCGGTGCGCCCGCGCCGCCTCGCCGGGAACTATCTCTCGTTCCTCGCCGAGCGCAGCTTCCTCGCCTACGTAGTCGCGACCGGCTTCACCTACGCGGCGATGCTGTCGTTCCACTCGCTCTCGGCCTTCGTGCTGATCGAGCAGTTCGGCGTGCGCGCGGGCCATTACGGCTATTGGTTCCTCGGCATCGTGATCGGCTACGTCTCGGGCGCGTTCAGCGCCGGCCGCCTGCACGGCCGCATCGCGCCCAACACGCTGATCACGCTCGGGCTCGGCTTCGAGGTGGCGGGCGCCGCGCTCATGGCGGGGCTCGGCTGGACGCGCACCGATGCGCCGTTCGCCGTGATCGGGCCGATGATGCTGTTCATGTACGGCGCCGGCTTCGTGTTCCCGAACGCCGCAGCCGGCGCCATCGCGCCCTATCAGACCAAGGCCGGCGCCGCCTCGGCGCTGCTGGGCTTCGTGCAGTTCACGACCGGCGCCGTCGTCTCGACGATCGTCACGCGCTTCCACACCGGCACGCAGGCGACGATGGTGACGGGCGTGCTCGTCTCGGCGCTGCTGGCGCTGCTGACGTTCCGCCTCTTGATCGCCAAGCCCGAGCCCGCGCTGGTGCCGGCGGAGTAGCGTTCACCCCCGACCAAGACTTGTCGTCCCCGGGCAAGCGCACGGC
>JBKOUH010000418.1:0-2614 GCA_046723285.1 Pseudomonadota bacterium | reverse complement strand
GGCGTGGCAAGGCGGCGGCGACGACGATGGAGACAACGACCGCAGCATCTCGGCGCACGACGCGCCGACGCTGCGCGACCATCTGAACGAGCAGCTCTCGCTGATGAATCTGCAGCCCCGCGACCGAGCCCTCGTCACCCTGCTGATCGATTCGCTGGACGAAGACGGCTATCTCACGCAGAGCCTCGATGAGATTGCCGCGCTGATGGCGCCGGAAGCGATGGTCGGCGTCGAGGAGCTCGGTATCGCGCTGCGCCACCTGCAGAACCTCGAGCCGGTCGGGATCGGCGGGCGCGGGCCGGGCGAATGCCTGGCGTTGCAGCTGCGCGCGAAGTGCTCCGACGAGCCGGCGGGAAAGCTCGCCCTGCACATCGTCGAACATCATCTGGACCTGCTCGCCGCGCGCGACTATGCGCGCTTGAAGACGCTGACCGGCGCCGGCGACGACGCGCTGCGTGCGGCACAGTCCCTGATCCAGGGCCTGAACCCGCGCCCCGGCGCGGTGTTCGCGAGGCTCGAGGCGCGCTACGTCGTGCCCGATGTGATCGTGCGCAAGGTCCGCGGGTCCTGGCGCGCGAGTCTCAATCCGGAAGCGATGCCGCGGCTGCGGATCAACCGCCTGTACGCCGAGCTCGCGTCCGGGCGCTCGGCGAGCGGCGCAGGCTTCGCGTCGAAGCTGCAGGAGGCGCGCTGGCTGATCAAGAACGTTCGCCAGCGCTTCGACACGATCCTGCGCGTCGCGCAGGCGATCGTCGAGCGCCAGCGCCATTTCCTAGATCACGGCGAGGTCGCCATGCGGCCCATGGTGCTGCGCGAGATCGCCGACATGCTGGGCTTGCACGAGAGCACGATCTCGCGGGTCACGACGCAGAAATACATGGCCACGCCGCGCGGCACCTTCGAGCTGAAATACTTCTTCGGCAGCCATGTCGCGACCGAGACCGGCGGCGCCGCGTCCGCGACCGCGATCCGTGCGCTGATCCGGCAGCTGGTCGAGGCCGAAGACGCGCGCGCGCCGCTTTCCGACGCGCAGCTCTCGAAGATCCTCGGCAAGCAGGGCATCGTCGTCGCGCGGCGCACGATCGCGAAATACCGGGAATCGCTGCTGATCCCGCCGGTCCGGCAACGCAGAACGCTGTAAGCGCGCGGTGCGGCTGCCGCGCTTCCTCAACCAGAAGAAGGAGTGGAGGAATGAACCTCAATGTCAGCGGCCATCAGTTCGACGTCACTCCCGCGATCCGCAAGTACGTGAACTCGAAGCTCGGACGCGTGATGCGCCATTTCGATCATGTGATCGATGCGCACGTGATTCTTTCGGTCAACAAGCTGCGCCAGAAGGCCGAGGTGACGCTGCATGTCCGCGGCAAGGACATCCACTGCGAGTGCGAGGACTCCGACCTGTACGCGGCGATCGACCTGCTGGTCGACAAGCTCGATCGCCAAGTATTGAAATACAAGGGAAAACGCTTTTCCAAGCCGCACGACGCGATCAAGCACAAGACCCAGTGACAATGGCGAGCGACGTAACCAGCGGGTCGCCGTCGGGTGACATGGGCTTCCGCTATAATCCGCGCCCTCTGAGGCTTCGGGTCTCGTATCGATGAACCTAGTCGCGAAGCTGCTGCCGCCGGGCAACGTGATGCTCGACCTGTCGGTATCCAGCAAGAAGCGTCTGTTCGAACAGGTCGGCCTGCTGTTCGAGAACAACCACGGAATCGCCCGCAACCTCGTCTTCGATAGCCTGTTCGACCGCGAGCGTCTCGGCTCGACGGGCCTCGGCCAGGGCGTTGCGATCCCGCACGGGAGGATCAAGGGGCTGAAGGAAGCGCTCGGCGCGTTCGCCCGTCTGGCTCAGCCGATTCCGTTCGACGGCCCGGACGGCAAGCCGGTGAACCTCGTGTTCATCCTGCTGGTGCCCGAGCAGGCCACCGAGAAGCACCTGCAGATTCTTTCGGAGCTGGCGCAGCTTTTCAGCGACCGGGCGTTGCGCGACGCGATGACCGCGGCGAGCGACGCAGGCGCGCTGCACCAGTTAATCGCTGCCTGGCAGCCGGATGCGGCAGGTCAACGTCACGCGGTTGCATGAGGCGAACAGCGAAGCGCTGTCGCTAGCCTGGATCGTCGGGCGCGAAAGCGGCGCGGTGGTGCGGCACGAAGCCGCCGCCTCGGCCGCGTTGATCGGCCACCTCAACCTCACCCATCCCAACAGCATCCAGGTCATCGGCGCGTACGAAGCGAAGCGCCGCGAGCGCGAAGCGCCGGCGCGGCGCGCCGACCTCGCCGAGCGATTGATCGGCGCCGGCCCGTCGATCGTCATCTTCGCCGACGGCGTACCGGCGTTTGCGGAAGTCGTCACGGTTGCCGAGCGAGTCGGAACGGCCGTTTTCACGACCCCCGCCGCGGCGGCGCGCGTCATCGAAAAGCTGTCTCGCTACCTCGCCAAGGCATTCGCCGAAACGACCGAGCGCCACGGGGTGCTGATGGACGTGCTCGGCCTCGGCGTTCTGGTCACCGGCGATTCGGGCGTGGGAAAGAGCGAGCTAGGCCTCGAGCTGATCAGCCGCGGCCACGGACTCGTCGCCGATGACGTGGTCGAGATCTCGCGCGTCGCGGC
>JBKOUH010000482.1:0-8463 GCA_046723285.1 Pseudomonadota bacterium | reverse complement strand
GCGATGCTCTCGCAATCGATCCGGATCCCCGCGCCGCCGGCGAACACCAGCTCGATCGTGGCGGAATCCTTCCTGGCCTCGGCCGTGACCGCGAGCAGCTCCAGGATCCGGCTCTTGTCGGCGATGTCGATGCCGCAGCTCTTCACGCCGGTCACGCCGTCGATCGTGACGCCGAAATTCTGGCGCGAATAGCATTCGATGCCGGCCTCGCCCACCGGCAGCGTGACGTCGACGCACTCCGACCAGACGAAACGGCTGGCGACGAGGACGAAGCATTTCTCGGCCGGCAGCCAGGCAAGCTCGGCCATCGGCACGAGCGCGTCCTGCAGCAGGCTCGAGAGAACGACGATGTCCTCCTTGTCCTCGCAGCGGAGTTTGAGGCGCTCGCCCATCTCAGCGGTCGCTCACGCGCTCGATCTCGGCGCCGCAGGCGGCGAGCTTCTTCTCGAGATTTTCGTAGCCGCGGTCGAGGTGGTAGACGCGGTTGATGAAGGTCTCACCCTCGGCCGCCAGCGCCGCCAACACCAGCGACGAGGAGGCGCGCAGATCGGTCGCCATCACCTCGGCGCCGAATAGCTTGTCGACGCCGCGCACGAGCGCGGACGAGCCGTGGATCGTGATGTTGGCGCCCATGCGCGACAGCTCGGGCGCATGCATGTAGCGGTTCTCGAAGATCGTCTCGGTGATCATCGCGGCGCCCTCGGAGACGGACATCAAGGCCATATATTGGGCCTGGAGATCCGTGGGAAAGCCCGGGAAGGGGCTGGTGATCACGTCGGCGCCGGCGATCTCGCCGTTGCCCACGATGCGCACGCCCGCCTCGCTCTCCTCCACCTCGGCACCGGTCTTGCGCAGCACCTCCCACAGCGATTCGAGGTGCTCGGCATCAGCGCCTTCGAGCGTGAGATCGCCATGGCTGATCGCCGCCGCCATCGCATAGGTTCCGGCCTCGATGCGGTCGGCGACGATTTTGTGCGTCGCCGCCTCGAGCCGGCCCACGCCCTTCACCACGAGCCTGTCGCTGCCGATGCCCTCGATCTTGGCGCCCATCGCGACGAGGCACTTGGCGAGGTCGGTGACCTCGGGCTCCCGCGCGGCGTTCTCGATCACGGTCTCGCCCTTGGCGAGCGCCGCGGCCATCAGCACGTTCTCGGTGGCGCCGACCGACACCTTGTCGAACTTGATGTGGGCGCCCTTCAAGCCCTTCGGCGCCTCGGCATGGATGTAGCCGCGGCCGATATGGATCTTGGCGCCCATCTTCTCGAGCGCGCTCAGGTGGAGATCGATCGGCCGCGTGCCGATCGCGCAGCCGCCCGGCATCGAGACCACGGCGTTGCCGAAGCGCGCCAACAGCGGCCCCAGCACGAGCACCGAGGCGCGCATGCGGCGCACGATGTCGTAGGGCGCCACGGTGTTCGGGATCTCGGCCGCGTGCAGCGTGATGCTGTGGTCGCCGGGCGTCACCTTGACGCCGTGCTGCTCCAGAAGGCTGGTCAAGGTCTTGATGTCCGCCAGCGCCGGCAGATTGGTCAGCGTCAGAGGCTTGTCGCTGAGAAGGCAGGCGGCCATCAGCGGCAGCGCCGCGTTCTTGGCGCCCGAGATCGGGATGGTGCCCTTAAGAGGCCGGCCGCCGACGATGCGGATGCGGTCCATGGCCTTAGCTCCCTGTATTCGCTATGGGGGACTAGAGGTTCTAGCCCAAGCCGGTGAACGGGAAAAGAAAATCGGAGCCCCCAGCGCCTGGTCCGCGCCCTGGGCTCTCCGCCGGTCACTTTCCTCCGATAGGGAGAAGAGGCTCAAATCACCATTTGGGTCTGGGTCACCAGGGCTACAAGCCTGCCTTCTGCGGTGGTGATGCGGGTCTGCCACACCATCGTGCGCTTGCCGCGGTGGACGGGCGTGCATTCTCCGGTGACGACGGTGCCGGCCGGCGCCGGCGCCAGGAAATTCGTCTTGCTCTCGATCGTCGTCGTCCAGGTGCCTTCCTTGAGGTTGAGCATGGTGGCGGCACCGCCGAGCGAGTCGGCGAAGGCCATCACCGCGCCGCCGTGCAAGACCGCGGGGATCGTGCAGAGATCCTCGCGCACCTTCATGCGCGCCACCACCTTCTCGGGCGCGGCGGAGACGAACTCGACGCCGATCAGCTTGGCGAGCGGCATCATCTTCTCGTTGAGCAGGGCGAGGCCGTCCATCGCGCATCCTCCGTTTCAGGCTTTGCCCACACGTGTAGCACCAACCACTCCGCCCGTCGCGGCGCGGTCGCGGAACCATTTCTCCGTGGCCGCGTCGGCGGGGAAGAAGAATTCGAGCCGCAAATCCTGGAGCGCCACGTCGAGCGGCGTGCCGACCGTGGCGATCATCGAGAACAGCGAGAGCCGCGTATCGCCGTGGCGGAAGCGGACGGTGAGCGCCGGCGGATGATCGACCTCTTCGCGCGGCGCGCGTGCCACCCGCGCCACGTCGGGATCGGCGAGCAGCTCGTCGAGGAACGCGTCGTGCGCGCGGGCGCCTTCGGCGATGGCCTCGGCGCGCAGGCGCCTGAGCAGCCACACGATCGTCTCCTCCCAATTCTCGAGATGCGGCCTGAGGCCGTCGCGGCGGATCGCGAGGCGCATCAGATTGTGCGGCGCACCCGAGGCGGGCGGCGCCAGCGCCGCGGGCTCGAGCAGCGTGCCGAGCAAGGTCAGCGTCGCGCGATTGGCGCGCACGAGATTGTAGATGCGGTCGACGACGACGGCGGGAAACGGCTCCTGCTGCGCCAGCGCGCGGTCGAGAGCGGCGCTGATGGGGCCGAGCTCGGGCGCGTCGAGCTTCCGCTCGGCATAGGCCGGCGCGAAGCCGGCGGCGAGGAGCATCGCGTTTTGCTGTCGCAAGGGCACCGCCAGCGCCGAAGCCAGATGGAGGACCATGCCGCGGCTCGGCCGCGAGCGGCCCGATTCCAGGAAGCTCAGATGGCGCTGCGAAATGCCCGAGGCGAGCGCGAAATCGAGCTGGCTCGCGCCGCGCACCTGGCGCCACTCCTTGAGCAAGCGGCCGAACGGCGAAGGCTTGGCGGCGGCGCTGGTCACGTCGTTCCTCATGCGCTGGATATCGCCGATGCGCGCCGACGCCGGCAATCACCTCCTGCGTAATTGCGGCGGCCGAGGGCGATCTGCATTTTCGCGCGCATCGATCCTTCAGCCATGGAGACCGAAAATGAACAGCAACGCAACCGAAGTCGCCGAGCTCGGCTTTGCCAGCCCGCAGCACCTGCCGTTCGTCATCGGCGCGGCCGCCGATCTCCTGCTCGGCCTCGATCTTCTCGTCGCCGGCAATTTCATGGCCGCGTGGCTGGCGCCGGGCGTTCAGACCGTCCTCGGTATTCCCACGGCCTCGGTCGTGCACGGCATCGGCGCGCTGCTGCTCGCCGTGGCGGCGGCGACACTGGCTTTCACTTGGCTCGACGCTAGCCGCAAGACCCTTTGGACCATCGTCGTGCTGAACGAAGCTTGGATCGCCGGCAGCGCGGTTCTGGTCGCGCTGGCGCACGACGCGCTCTCGGGGGCAGGCAATACGATCGTGCTTGGCGTCGCCATCGTGCTGGCGGGCCTCACCTTTGTGCAGTTCCGCAACATCCGCGGTGCGCGGGCCTAGCGCGGCGATCGGCTTCGGCGCGGGCGCTCAGGCTTTGCGCCCGCGCCAGAGATCCCCCGCGGCCAGGATGGCGCCGCCCACGATGAGGCCTGCCGCCATGGCCACGCGCCAGGTGAGCGCCCCGCCGCCGAACAAGATCAGCAACACGGTCGAGAGCAGCGGCGTCGCGTAAGAGAGCGCGCCCAAGGCGCGGATGTCGCCACGCTTCATGCCGTGATCCCAGAGATAGAAGGCAAGGCCGACCGGCCCGAGCCCCAGCACCACGACCGCGGCCCATTGCCAGCCTTGGGGCCAGCCGCCGGGCTCGAACGCGAAGTGGGCGGCGAAGCCCAGGATCGCCGTCGCCGCGCAGAAGCCGCCGACGCTGTCGGACGGCACCTCGCCGAAGCGGCGCGAGAGCACCGAATAGCTCGACCACACGAGCGCGCAGCCCAGCGCCGCGGCATAGCCGAGCGCGAAGTCGCCCGAGAGCGCCAGCCCGCCGCGCGCGAGCGTCAGGATCGCGGCGCCGGCCAGGCCAAGCGCCGCGCCCGCGACGTGGAACCAGCGCAAGCGCTCGCCCGGCAGCAGCGCCGAAAACAGCACGATCAGGAGCGGCCACAGATAGTTGACGAGATTGGCTTCGACCGCGGGCGCCGTCTTCAGCGCGAGGAAGTAGAGCGCGTGGTAGCCGAAGAGCCCGTAGACGCCGAGCGCCCACACCCGCGCCGGCCACACGAGCTTCTTCACCACCGGCTCGCCCGCCGCGATCCATTTGGCGAGCATCAGCAGCGCGGCGACGCTGAAGGTGAGCCCCACCATCAAGAATGGCGGCACCGCGCCGGTCAGCGTCGTCCCCAGCGCCAAGGTCGACCATAGGCCGATCGCGCCGCTGCCGACGAGCGTGGCGCGGCGGATGGCGGCGGATTTCGCCGATGATGCGGTCGCGATTGCGGCGTCGGGCGGCATGGCGCGCCCGCTTAGCACATCGGCCGCGGCGGCGCACAATGAGCGCGCCGCGGTTAATACATATGCTGGCCGCCGTTGATCGAGAGCGTCGAGCCGGTGATGAAATCGGCGTCGTCGGCGACGAGGAAAAGCACGCCGCGCGCGATGTCCTCGGCCTTGCCGAGGCGGCGCATCGGAATGCGCGCCACGATCTTCTCGAGCACGTCCTTCGGCACCGCGCGCACCATGTCGGTGTCGACGTAGCCGGGCGCGATCGCGTTGACCGTGATGCCGAAGCCCGCACCCTCCTGCGCCAGCGCCTTGGTGAAGCCGTGGATGCCGGATTTGGCCGCGGCGTAGTTCACCTGGCCGTATTGGCCGGCCTGGCCGTTGATCGAGCCGATGTTGACGATGCGGCCGAACTTGCGCGCGCGCATGCCGTCGATGACGGCGCGGCAGGTGTTGAAGCACGAGGAGAGGTTGGTGCGGATGACGGCGTCCCAATTCTCCCAGCTCATGCGGTGGAGCGTGCCGTCGCGCGTGATGCCCGCGTTGTTCACGACGATCTCGATCGGCCCCACCTCTTTTTCGATCTTCTCGACCGCGGCCTTGACCGCGTCGTGGTTGCCGACGTCGAACTTCTCGACGCGGATTCCGGTCGCCTGGTTGAATTTCCGCGCCGCCTCGTCGTTGCCGCCGTAATTGGCGACGACGTTGTAGCCGGCCTTCTTGAGGCCGACGGAAATCGCCTCGCCGATGCCGCGCGTGCCGCCCGTCACCAATGCCACTCGAGCCATCGTTCTCACCTTTGTGCGCTGAATGCCGGCAGCACCCGCGGCGCGGCCGGCGGCGTTTCGCTCCCGCGCGGACACTCTCGCAGCAAGCCGCCGCCGGACGCAACCGGAATGCGGCCGTGGACACCGCGACGGGCACGGACGGAACGCCTTCCGGTTCCGTAAGGTTTCTTTTGCAAAGAGCGCGCGATACCATGCCGGCGCGCAAGACTCCCGGAGCGATCACGATGGGCGGCGACGAGCGAACGCGATTTCCTCCGGGGCAGCGGCCGGTCGTCGAGCGCCGTCCAGGCGATCCGCGCCAAAACGTGCCGATAGCGCCACCGCCGCTGCGGCGCGCGGCGCACGCACGCGAGGATGATTCGACCGAGCCACCCCCGCTTCCCTCCGGCGGCGGGCGTCCGCCGGCCGAAAGTTATTCCTTCGGCGCACCGCGCGACCGTTTGGTCGAAGACGGGCGTTTCGGCGAATTATTTGTACTGTTCATTATAAATATCTTGCTGGGCGTCATCACGCTCGGCATCTACCGCTTTTGGGGCAAGACACGAATCCGAAAGTACATTTGGAGCCGTTCGAGCTTCCGCGGCGAGCATTTCGAATATTCGGGCACCGGCGGCGAGCTGTTCGTGGGCTTCCTGTTCGCGTTCCTGATCCTTGGACCGCCGTTTCTCGGCTTTTATGCCTGGGTCTATTTCGATCCGCCGCCGAACGATCCGCGCGACCCCAAATGGGGCATCTTCATGCTGGCGTTGTTCGCGATCTCGATCATCGCCTTCTATTTCATCCACGTCGCGACCTTTGCCGCCTATCGCTATCGCCTGAGCCGCACGCTCTGGCGCGGCATCCGCGGCTCGGTCTCGGGCAGCGCCTGGGCTTACGGCTTTCTCGGCTTCGGCTTGAGCCTCTTGAACGGGATGTCGCTCGGCTGGACCAAACCTTGGGCGGATACGACGCTGCTCAAATACCGCCTCGGCCGAACGACCATCGGCACCGAGCCGTTGGTTTGCAACCTCAAGTCGGGCCCGCTCTACGGCACCTTCGCCGCAGCGTGGCTGATCACGATGCTGGCGACGGTGCTCGCGGTGGCCGGCATCGTCGGCGTGACGGTCGGCTTCCGCGACGTGCTGCGCCGGCCCACGCCGGAACAGATGACCACGTTCATCATCCTCGTCGTGCTTCTCTACCTCCTCATCCCCATCGTTTGGCTCGCCACCATCAACTTCTATCGCGCGGCGCTGCTGCGGCAGACCGCGGCCATGAGCGCGCTGAGCGGCCTCTCGTTCCGCTTCGACGTCGGCGGCTGGCGCCTGCTCTGGTTCAATTTCTCGAACTTCCTGCTCGTGCTGATCACGTTCGGCCTGCTGCTGCCGCTCGTGATCCTGCGCTATGCGCGCTTCGTCGCCGAATTTCTCAGAATCGAGGGCGATCTCGATTACGCCAAGGTGCGCCAGAGCCAGGACCGCGGCCCCCGCTACGGCGAGGGCATCGCCGAATTCTTCGGGCTCGGCGTGATCTGAGCGGGCGGCGATGCAAGACTTCCACGGCTTCTTCTCCGACGGGCACACGGCGGAAAAACGCCCGGTGACGGTGAAACTCGGCGGCAACGCGCTCGGCGTGCTCGGGCCCAAGAACGCGTTGATCGCCGACTGGCCCTACCGCGAGCTGCGCCTCGTCGAGGAGGTCTACGCGGGCCAGCCGGTGCGGCTGCGCGCCAAGAGCGGCGGCGATGCGCGACTCGTCGTGCGCGATCCGCACTTCCTCGACGCGCTCGGCCAATACGCGCGCCACCTGCGCAGCGCGAACATGCAGCGCAGCCGCGCGCTGCCGCGCGCGCTCGCCTGGGGCGGCGCCACGATCGCGACGCTGGTCGGGCTCTATTTCGCCTTGCCGCTCTTGTCCGAGCCGGTGGCCGCGCTGATGCCGCTCGCCTGGGAAGAGCGCATGGGCCAAAACGTGCGCAGCCAGGTCCTCGCGTTGCTCGGACGCAATGCCAAGGAGTGCACGTCGCCCGCGGGCCGCGCCGCGGTGGAGAAGCTCGTGCAGCGCCTCGCGGGCACGGTCGAGTCGCGCTACACGTTCCGCGTGATGGTGGTCGACAGCCCGGTCGTCAACGCCTTCGCCGCGCCGGGCGGCTACATCGTGGTCTTCCGCGGCCTGATCGACAAGTCGGCCTCCGGCGAGGAAGTGGCCGGCGTGCTCGCGCACGAGATGGGCCACGTCGTCGAGCGCCACGGCACCTCGGCGATGATCCGCCAGTTCGGCATGAACGCGATCCTGAGCGCGATCCTCGGCGACGCTTCCGGCGTCGGATCCACGACGGCCGAGATCGGCTCGCAGCTCGCCGTCCTCTCCTACGGCCGCGCCGCCGAGCGCGAGGCCGACCGCGTCGGCGTCTCGATGCTGAACCGCGCCGACATACGCGGCGCCGGGCTCGTCGCGTTCTTCCGCCGCATCGGCAAGGAATCGGGCGGCAGCGACGGCGGCGTGCTGCGCTATCTCGGCACGCATCCGCCGACCGGCGAGCGCGCGGCCGATATCGAATCGCGCGCCGTCGGCAAGGGCGACGCGATGAGCGCCGCCGAATGGCAGTCGCTGCGCACGGTGTGTGCAGCGAAGCGCTGAAACGCCGCTACGCCTTGGCCGCTCCGCGCCGGCGGGCGGTGGTTGACACCGCCCCTCCCCATGCCGCAAAACGCCCCGCTCAGCACAGATTTTTCGACGGGCTAGCGGCCACGCTCGGGCGCGCAGGGCCGTATCGTTGGCAAGGAGACGAGACGATGGCGGAATACAACCAGGCCACCTACGACGCGGTGGCGGACATCATCGCCGAGGTGAGTTCGATCGACCGGGCCACCATCGTGCCGGATTCGCACGCCATCAACGATCTCGGCATCGACAGCCTCGACTTCCTCGACGTCACCTTCGCCATCGACAAGAAATTCGGCATCAAGATGCCGGTCGAGAAATGGATGGAAGACGTCAACGAAGGCCGCGCCAAGGCCGAGGAATTCTTCGTGATGCGCAATCTCGTCCGCCGCATCGACGAGCTGGTGGCGCAAAAGGCCACGGCGGCCTGAACCCAAACCCGATTTGCCGCGCCGTGCGGCTC
>JBKOUH010000338.1:0-3876 GCA_046723285.1 Pseudomonadota bacterium | reverse complement strand
GCGGTGCGGCGGGCACGGGCGGCGGCGCTGCCGGTGGCTGCGGCGGTTGCAGCGAGCGCGCGGGTATCGGCGGCGTCGGCGCCACCGGCTCGTCGAGCGGCTGCGGCCCTTCGCGCCCGGCGATCATGGTCGGGTTCGGCTGTTCCGAGGGTGGGCCGCTGCGCAAAGCCGGCGCGCGCGGTGGATTGGCCGGGGCCCCGGCCAACATCGTGCCCGGCTCGCCGCTCTTCGGCGCGAAACCGGCGCGCGGAACCATCGTGCCGGGCTCGCGCGAGAACCCCGGTGCTGCGCCGGGGCCGATCGTTTCGCCGCCCTGGCCGGGCTCGCGGCTCTTGCCTTCGAGGCGCGGCTCGCTGCGCCCGGTGCGCGGCATGCCGGTCGCCTCGCTGTATTCCTCCTGGTCGAGCGGGATGTAGCGCCGCTTCCACGGCGCAAACGCGAAAATCCAGAGGAAGAAGATGTTGAGGCCGGGGATGAGAACGAGGATGCCCCAGAACCGGCCCCAATGCGCATAGGGCAGCACCCGGTTCATGTAGACGGGCGTCAGCATCAGGAGGCCGAGGATCGGCAAGACCAGCACGAGCGAAAGCGGCCCGCCCGCGCGCGCCCGCGCCAATCCCACCCAAGCCGGCACGATCAAGGCCAGGAACAGCGCCACATGCACGAGCGCCACCGGCACCGCCCAGATGGGCAACCAGGCCGGCAGCGTGCCGAGGTTCAGGCCGAGGATGACGAGCGGCATAGGGCGATCTTAGCCCAAACTCGCTAGCCGATTGCTAGCCCTTATCGTTGCCGTGAAGCGCGGTGGCTGCTCAGAGACGCGACCCCGGACACGAGCGCCAGGTTGTCCAAACATAGCAAAACAAAGATTGCCGTCCCCGCTTGCGCAGGGCTGTCCGGGGAAAAACGCTTGCATCAAACGTGTCGTCCCCGCGAAAGCGGGGACCCACCTCTCCGACGACGGATCTGCGCAGGAAAGCGCGGTGTTTCGATCAGGCGGCGTCGGCAAAATACTGGAGCCTGGATAGGTTCCCTGGTATCGGCATGGGTCCCCGCTTTCGCGGGGACGACAATAAAATTCATCGAAATCGGAGTTCGTATCGACCTGCCTACAGCATCGCCTCGATGACGCGGTCGGGCGGCTTGTGGCCGTCGACGAAGGTCTTGATGTTGATGATGACCTTCTCGCCCATGTCGATGCGGCCCTCGATCGTGGCCGAGCCCATGTGCGGCAGCAGCACGACGTTGTCGAGCGCCATCAGCTTGGGATTGACGGCGGGCTCGTGCTCGAAGACGTCGAGGCCGGCGCCGGCGATCTCGTTGCCGACCAGCATGCGCGTGAGCGCGTTCTCGTCGATGACCTCGCCGCGCGAGGTGTTCACGACGATGGCGTGCGGCTTCATGAGCTTCAGGCGCCGCGCCGAAAGCAGGTGATAGGTGCCGGGCGTGTGCGGGCAATTGATCGAGACCACGTCCATATGCGCCAACATTTGGTCGAGGCTCTCCCAATAGGTCGCCTCGAGCTCCTGCTCGATGTCGGGGTGGACGCGCTTCCGGTTGTGATAGTGCACCGAAAGGCCGAAGCCCTTGGCGCGGCGTGCCAACGCTTGTCCGATGCGCCCCATGCCGATGATGCCGAGGCGCTTGCCCCAGATGCGGTGGCCCAACATCGTCGTCGGGCCCCAGCCGGTCCACTTGCCGCCGCGCATAAGGCGCTCGCCCTCGGAGAGCCGGCGCGAGACCGCGAGGATCAGCGCCATCGTCATGTCGGCCGTGTCCTCGGTCAGAACGCCGGGGGTGTTGGTGACGGTGATGCCGCGCTCGCGGGCTGTGGCGAGATCGATGTGGTCGACGCCGGTGCCGAACGAAGCGATGAGACGCAGCTTCGGCCCCGCCTGGGCAAGGACGCCCTTGTCGATGCGGTCGGTCACGGTCGGCACGAGCACGTCGGCGAGCTTCGTCGCCTCGATCAGCTCGCTCTGCGACATGGGCTTGTCGTCGCGGTTCAGACGCGTGTCGAACAGCTCCATCATCCGGGTTTCGATGACCTCGGGCAATTTCCGCGTCACCACCACCACGGGCTTGGATTGAGGCATGGGCCGTCCCTGGAAAGGCTTTTTGTCGGGATTTCCGGGTTGGGTAGCAAGGGCGGGTGGGCTTGTCCAGCCGCCGGGGCCCGCCGCCGATGGCGGTCGCCGATGGCCGCCGCCAAGAGGACTCTTGACGCCGAGTCCGGGTGGATTCATGAAGCGTCCGTGTTCGAGAGTCGTTCCCCTGGCGCCCGGGGTGGTGGCGGCGCCGAATGGGCGCGTCCGCCCGTATAAAGGGCATGGGGGTCAAGCGGGCAGCACTGGGGATGGCGCTTGCGTTCGCCGTGATCGCGGCGGGCGCGCCGCTGGTCCGTGCCGAGGGGCCGCTGCCGCGCTTTGCTTCGCTGCGCCACGATGCCGTGCACCTGCGCGCCGGCCCGAGCCAGGACTACCCGATCCGCTGGACCTATCAGCGCCAGGGCCTGCCGGTGCAGATCCTGCGCGAATACGAGAACTGGCGCTTCGTGCGCGATTTCGAGGGCGGCGAGGGCTGGGTGCATGCGAGCGGCCTGCGCCGCCAGCGCACCGTGCTCGTCACCGGCGCCACGCGCGTTCTGCGCGCCGAGCCCGCCGAGGGGGCCAAGCCGGTAGCACGGCTCGAATCCGGCGTGGTCGCCAAGCTCGAGAAGTGCGAGCGCGTCTGGTGCCGCCTTTCGGTCAAGGGTTACAGCGGCTGGATGCAGCAGCGCGAAGTGTGGGGCGTCCGGCCCGGCGAAAGGCTGGAATAGATGTTCCGCTTCCTGTTGCGCTGGACGCTCTACCTGGCGCTGGCGGGCGTGGCCGTCGTCGGCGCCGCGGCCTTCTACTACAGCCGCGATCTGCCGCCGCTCGAGGGCATCCACGCGGTCAAGCGCCGGCCGCAGGTGATCGTGCAGGACGCCGACGGGCGCACGCTCGCCACTTACGGCGATCTCTACGGCGAGCCGGTCCAGCTCTACGACCTGCCGCCCTATGTCGTGCGCGCGGTGATGGCGATCGAGGACCGGCGCTTCTTCCGCCACTGGGGCGTCGATCCCATCGGCCTCGCGCGCGCCGCGGCCGCCAACATCATGAGCGGGCGCATCCGCCAGGGCGGCAGCACGCTGACGCAGCAGCTCGCCAAGGTCGCGTTCCTGACGCCCGAGCGCAGCATGGCGCGGAAATTCCGCGAGGCGCTATTGGCGCTCCGGATCGAGGATCATTTCACCAAGGACGAGATCCTCACGTTCTATCTGAACCGCGTCTATTTCGGCTCGGGCGCCTACGGCATCGAGGCCGCCGCGCACCGCTATTTCGGCCGCCCGGCCAAGAACCTCACGCTCTATCAAGCGGCGCTCTTGGCCGGCCTGTTGCGCGCTCCTTCGCGCGACAACCCGCACACCGATCCCGAGCGCGCCGAGGCCCGCACCGCCGTCGTGCTGCGCGCGATGGCCGAGAGCGGCTTCATCACCGCGGCCGAGGCGAAGGCCGCGAACCGCACCAAGACGATGGTGGTGCCGCCGCCCGAGCTTTCGGGGCCGCGCTATTTCACCGATTGGATCGTCGACCTTCTGCCCAACTACGTCACCCTCGGGCAGGACGATCTCATCGTGCGCACCACGCTTGAGCCCGATCTGCAAGACCGCGCCGAGCGCGCGCTTTCCGGCGCCTTGGCCAAGGACGGCCCGGCGATGGGCGTGCATCAGGGTGCATTGGTGGCGCTCGCGACCGACGGCGCGGTCAAGGCCATGGTCGGCGGCGCCGATTACAAGGCGAGCCAGTTCAATCGGGCGACCCAGGCGCGCCGCCAGCCCGGCTCCACGTTCAA
>JBKOUH010000163.1:0-6875 GCA_046723285.1 Pseudomonadota bacterium | reverse complement strand
CCCTTGGCCACAGTCATAAGCTCGTGCCACGCATCGGCGAATTCCACCTCGTCGATGCGGTTGCCGTACCGGTCGTGCGTTCGCAGCACCGGCAAGGTCGCGTTCGCCTTCCTGATCGTCTCCTGGTAGGCGGCGCTGCCGACGCGGACCCCGAGCGCGGCCACATCGGCCTTGCCCCAGGCCCCGCCCTCGCGCGCCAGGCCCTCGGCGAGCGGCTTGTCGATCGCATAGAGGTTCACGTCCGCCAGCGGCGGCGGCTGATTCTCGACTGTGTGCGTGATCGTCATGTTCGATCGCCTTCCATCGCGTGAGGCCATTGAACCACGGAGATGCGGGGAAGCCCAATTGGCGCCGCCGCGCCGCCCCTCCCTCGAGGCCTTCGCGTCTTCGTGGTTCAACGACCGAGGCGGCGCCTTGATCTAGGCCAAGGCGCCGAGCTTATCGGCGACAAGATCGGCGATGGCGAGCGAGGCGGTGAGGCCGGGCGATTCGATGCCGTAAAGCGCGGCGTAGCCGGAAAGGCCGGTTTCGGCCGGACCATGGATCACGAAATCGGCGGCTGGCGCTTCGGGCGCGCTGATCTTGGGGCGGATGCCGCTATAGCCGGGCTGGAGCGCGCCGTCGGCGAGCGCAGGCCAATAGCTGCGGATTGCGGCATAGAACTTCTCGGCGCGGCGGGGATCGACAGCGTAGTGCCGCTCCTTGACCCACTCGACGTCGGGCCCGAAGCGCGCTTGGCCTGCCATGTCCAGCGTCACATGGACGCCCAGGCCTCCCGGCTCGGGCATCGGATAGATGAGGCGCGTGAACGGCGACCGGCCAGCCAGCGTGAAGTAGCTGCCCTTGGCCAGATACGGCTCCGGGACGCGCGCGGCCGCGACGCCGGCGATACGGCGCGAAAGCGCCGGTGCATCCAAGCCGGCGCAGTTAACTAGCAGGTTGCAGAGGAGCCGCATCGGCGAAGCGCCGCCGGTCTCGACCCAAAGCGCGCGCCCCGCCGGCTCGGCCCGGAGCAGCGGCGTCTCGAACGCGAACATGCACCCGGCCGCCTCCGCCTCGCCCTGGAGCGAGAGCATGTAAGCGTGGCTGTCGAGGATGCCGGTCGAGGGCGAGAGCAGGGCGGCGATGCAGCGCACGGCCGGCTCGAGCTTCGCCGCCTCGACCGCGTTCAGCCAAACGAGGTCGTGAACGCCGTTGGCCGCGGCCTTGGCTTGGAGTGCGGCAAGACCCGCTTCCTCGCGCTCATTGGTGGCAACGATGAGCTTTCCCAAGTGCTTGTGGGGTATGCCGCGCTCCCGGCAATAGGCGTAGAGGGCCTCCTTCCCGGAAACGCAAAGCCGCGCCTTCAATGAGCCGGTCGGGTAGTAAATGCCGGCGTGAATCACCTCGGAGTTGCGCGAGCTGGTCTCGGTGCCGATGGCGTCGGCGGCCTCCACCACCACCACCTCGCGGCCGGCCTGCGCCAGCCGCCGCGCCACCGCGAGCCCGGCCACGCCGGCGCCGGCCACAACGCAATCGACGCGCTCGCTCATCGTCCCGCCGCGCCGCGCGCGCCGGTGTGGCGATTTCGCGATGTTTCGCCGAATTCGTTGACAACCATCAACGCGAGGCCTTGCTCCAAGCGTATCATGGTTTAGGGTAGATAAAACGAGCGCGGCAAGCGGTGCGGGTCGCACGCCAAGTGACGTGCTTCGTGCCGATCGGCGGCAATGGCCGTCGTTCGGCCGCAAGCTCGGCCCCTTGGCCGAGCGACGGGGCCGCGAAGCCCGTGTTAACGGGCAGGACCGGATAATGACGGCCATGCCGGCCATCTGGACGCGGCGCAGGCTCCTGGCAGCGGGAGCCGGGATCGGCGCTTTCGCGGCGCTGGGCCGGGCCGCGCGCGCGCAAGAAAGCAACATCCGCTATTTCCGCATCGGCACCGGCGCCACCGGCGGCACCTACTATCCGATCGGCACCGTGCTCGCGAACGCGATCAGCAATCCGCCGGGCTCGCGCCCCTGCGACCGCGGCGGCGCTTGCGGCGTGCCCGGCCTCATCGCGACCGCGCAGACGACGCAAGGCTCGGTGCAGAACCTCGAAGAGCTGATGCTCGGCCGCTTCGACGCGGCGCTCTCCCAGGCCGACGTCGCCTATTGGGCTTATCGCGGCGAGGGGATCTATCAGGACAAGAAGCCCTTCGCCGACCTGCGCCTCATCGCCACGCTCTATCCCGAGATGGTGCACCTCGTCGTGCGCCGCGAGGCCGGCATCGCCGTCGTCGGCGATCTCAAAGGGAAGCGCGTCTCGCTCGGCGAGGCCGGCTCGGGCACGCTCGTGCATGCGCGCATCGTGCTCGAGGCGCACGGGCTCGCGCCCGAGGATCTCGATTCGGTTTATCTCCGCATCGGCGACTCGGCCGACGCCATGCGCCAGGGCAAGCTCGACGCGCTCTTCTTCACCGGCGGCGTGCCGGTGGCGGCGATCGCGGCGCTCGCCGGCGGCACCGAGATCGCGCTCGTGCCGATCGCCGGCGCGCCCACCGAGCCGCTGCTGCGCCGTCTCCCCTATTTCAACGCCGCGCGCATTTCCGGCGCCGAATACAAGGGCGTGGTCGACACGCCGACGCTCTCGGTCAACACGCTCTGGCTCGTCGACGCCAATGCCGACGCGGAGCTCATCTACGGCGTCACCAAGGCGCTCTGGCACCCCAACACCAAGGCTCTGCTCGAAAGAGCCCATCCCGTCGGCAAGCAGATCACGTTGGAGCGCGCGGTCGAGCCCTCGCCGATCCCGTTCCATCCCGGCGCCGAGCGCTACTACCGCGAGATCGGCAAGCTGCCCGCGCCCAAAGCCAACGGCTCGGGGCCGCAGCAGGGCGACGGGCGGAATTAGCGCGCAATCCGTCGTACGCTCCGCTCGCGTCCATCCTTCGAGGCCCGCCCGAAGACGGCCGGGCGCCTCAGGATGAGGCCGGTTTTGCTGAAACAAATAGCCTCATCCCGAGGTGCCGCCGCTCTTGGCGGCGGCCACGAAGGATGGACGCAGGAACGCCGACCGAGCAACGTCTCCACGTAAACAAGACGCGCCTCATAACTCGTCCTTCTCGATCACCCACGTCTCCTTGAGCGCGGCGTCGCGCCAGGCGTCCAAGGCGGGCCATTCCCACATCGCCTCGCAATAGGCCGAGGCGTTGCCGTCCATCGAGACGCGGTAGCTCGTGAAGCGGCTCACCACCGGCGCGTAAAAGCAATCGGCGAGCGTGAGGTGCCCGAAAAGATAAGGCCCGCCGGCGCCGTGCGCCTTCCGGCAATCGCGCCAGATTTCCATGACGCGGTCGATATCTTTCTGCGCGTCGTCGTTCCAGCCGGGCGAGGGGCGGTCGCGGTGCATGTTCATCGGCAACTGCGTGCGCAGCGCCGCGAAGCCCGAATGCATCTCCGCCGCGACCGAGCGCGCGCGCGCGCGCGCCGCGGGTTCGGCGGGCCAGAGCTTCCGCTCGGGAAAGCGCTCGGCCAGATATTCGCCGATCGCCATCGTGTCCCACACCACGATGGGCGTGCCCGCCGTGCCGTCCTTCAAGGTTGGCACGCGCCCCGAAGGCGAGAATTTCCGGAAACGGCTCCAGCGGTCGGCCTCGTCGAGCCGCACCAGCACCTCGTCGAACTCGATACCAGCGAGCTTGCAGGCGAGCCAGCCGCGCAGCGACCACGAGGAATAGTTCTTGTTCCCGATCCACAGCGTGTATTGCGCCATCGGTCCCTCCATGTGCCGCGAGACATGCGCGACCGCGTGCCGCCGCGCAAGCGTTTCCTTGTGTCGAGACAGCGAAGCGAACAGGAGGCGTGGAGGCATCGAGAAGTGAAGTAAGGGAAGTCGAACCACGGAGACACAAAAAAGATAAGATCCTGCGCGCCGAAGGGGCGCGAAGAGTTTTCTCCCTGCCTCCGCGTCTCCGTGGTGAAGCTCTTGTTCTCGCTACGCCTTGGTGTCTTGGTGCCTTGGTGGTATTTCCCGTCGTCCACGTCTCCACGCCTCCTGTTCACTTTGCGATCGGGTCATGTCCGAACGGTTCCAGCTCGTCGAAGCCGATCCCGCCGCCGCGGTGCCGATCACCGTTCTCGCCGAAAGCGAGCTTGAGGCCTGGCTCAAGAATCAGCCGGGCGCGATCGCGGCTTGGGTGAATGCGCAGGGGTTCAAGGGCAAGGCGGGAGAGGTTTGTGCGCTGCCGGGCGCGAGCGGCACGCAGCGCATTCTCGCCGGCCGCGCCGCGGATGCGGCGGATATCTGGCGCATCGCGGGCCTCGCCGCGTCGCTGCCCGAAGCGACGTACCGGCTCGACAGCGGCGCGACGCCGCAGCAGGCGGCGCTTGGCTGGGCGATGGGCGCCTATCGCTTCGAGCGCTACAAGCCGGACAAGCGCCCGCGCCCGAAGCTCGCTTGGCCCGCGGCCATCGATCGCGCCGAGGTCGAGCGCCTCGCCGGCGCCATCCATCGCGTGCGCGATCTCGTCAACACGCCGGCCGGCGACATGGGCCCCACGGCGCTCGCGGCCGCGGTGAGCGACGTCGGCCGCGCGCATGGCGCGAAGGTCATGGTCACGGTCGGCGACGATCTCCTGAAGCAGAACTACCGCGCGATCCACGCGGTGGGGCGCGCCGCCGCCGATCCGCCGCGCCTCGCCGATCTCGTCTGGGGCGACGAGACCAAGCCCAAGGTGACGCTGGTCGGGAAGGGCGTGTGCTTCGACACCGGCGGGCTCGATTTGAAGACCGCCTCGGGCATGCAGATGATGAAGAAGGACATGGGCGGCGCCGCCACCGCGCTCGGCCTCGCCGAGGCGATCATGGCGGCGAAGCTGCCGGTGCGCCTTCGGCTGCTGGTGCCCGCGGTCGAGAACGCGGTCGCCGGCAACGCCTATCACCCGCTCGACGTGATCCCGGGGCGGAACGGCAAGACGATCGAGATCGGCAACACCGATGCCGAAGGCCGCGTGATCCTGTCCGACGCGCTCGTCGAAGGCTCGCGCGAGAAGCCGGCGCTGATGCTTGATTTCGCGACGCTCACCGGCGCCGCGCGCGTGGCGCTCGGCCCCGAGCTGCCCGCGCTCTTCGCCAACGACGAGGCGTTGAGCGAGGCGCTCTTGCGGCACGGCCGCGCCGCCGACGATCCGATGTGGCGCTTGCCGCTCTGGCCCGGCTATCGCGGCCTCGTCGAGGGCGAAACCGCCGATCTCACCAACGCGCCCGAAGGCGGCATGGCCGGCGCCATCACCGCGGCGCTGTTCCTCGAGGCCTTCGTCGAGAAGGGCGTCGCTTGGGCCCACTTCGATACTTACGCCTGGAACCAGAAAACCCGCCCCGGCCGCCCCAAAGGCGGCGAAGCGCTGCTGCTGCGCGCGTGCTACGCAATGATCAAGGAGCGGTTCGTCTAAGCGCGCTGGCGCCGCGGGGCCGATTGCGCACGCAGCGCCGCCCAGCGCTCGGCGAGAATGCGCGCGGCGAAATCGATGTCATCATCCGTCGTGCTCCGGCCGAGCGAGAGGCGGACCGAGCCGAGCGCTTGCGCAGGCGGCACGCCGATCGCGAGGAGCGCCGCCGCGGGCGCTTCGGAGCCGGTATGGCAGGCCGAGCCGGTCGAGGCCGCGAGCTCGGGCGCGGCCGCGAGCAAGGCATCGCCGCGCAAGCCGGGGAAGCTCACGAACAGCGTGTTCGGCAGCCGCTCGATGGGATGGCCGTGGAGAACGAGCCCGGGCACCGCGGCGGCGAGCCGCGCGAGCAGGCGGTCGCGCAATTCGCGCATTCTCGCACTCGCCGACTCGAGCACGCGCCCCGCCTGCACGGAGGCCGCGCCGAGGCCGACGATGCCGGCGACGTTCTCGGTGCCCGGGCGCATGCCGCGCTCCTGCGCGGCGCCGGCGAGAACCGGCTCGAGCGCCGTGCCCGCGCGCATGTACAGCGCACCCACGCCTTGCGGCGCATAAAGCTTGTGGCCGGCGATCGAGAGCAAGTCGACGCCGAGTGCATCGACATTCACCGGCACCTTCCCCAGCGATTGCGCGGCATCGGCGTGCATGAGCGCGCCGTGATGTCGCGCGGCGCTTGCGATCTCCGCGATGGGCTGCAGCGTGCCGAGCTCGTTGTGGGCGTGGATCAGCGTGACGATCGCCGTGTCGCCGTCGAGAACACGCTCGAACGCGTCGGCGCGCACGCGGCCGTCGGCCGCGGGCGCCACGCGCACGACCGCGATGCCGCTTCGCGCGAGAAGGGCGCAGGTCTCTTCCGTCGCCGGATGCTCGAAGGCCGACGTCACGACGCGCCGGCGCGTGGGCCTGGCCGCGAGTGCACCGCGGAGGGCGAGGTTCGTCGCCTCGGTGCCGCCCGCGGTGAAGACGATCTCCCCGGGCGCGGCGCCGATCAGCGCCGCCACCTCGGCCCGCGCCGCTTCGACGGCGGCGCGCGCCCGTCTCCCATAAACGTGGCCGCTCGAGGGATTGCCGAATTCCTCGGCGAGATAAGGCTCCATCGCCGCGCGCACTTCGGGCGCCACGGGCGTCGTCGCGTTATAGTCGAGATAAAGGGGCCGCTCGCCACGCTGCATGGCATCCTCCGCGCGCCGTTTCAGGTCGCAACCGGCATCCCGGCCGCGCGCCATTCGGGGAGGCCGTCTGCGAGGCGCCGGGCCTGGAAGCCCTTGGCGCGCAGCGCCGCTACCGCCTCGAACGACAGGACGCAATACGGGCCGCGGCAATAGGCGACGATCTCGCGCCGGCGTGGCAATTCGGCAAGGCGGCGCGCGAGCTGTTTCAACGGAATGTTGACGGCGCCGGGTACGTGCCCCAACGCAAATTCATCCTCGGGCCGGACGTCGAGGACGGTGACGGTGCCCTCCTTGAC
>JBKOUH010000102.1:0-5121 GCA_046723285.1 Pseudomonadota bacterium | reverse complement strand
TTGGGTCAAGGCACGGCCCCGGTCCTAGGTTGCGCCGCTCCGAGACCCGCCATCGCGGGTGTCGGAGAGAACGCCCCCTCTGTCCTTGGCCCTGAGAGATTCGCAGCACGCTCGCATCGAGGGGAGCGCCGCTTTCTCCTTCGGTGGGAGCCGCGGCTTGCGCCCGCTTCTCCGCTTTCCAGAGTCGCCTCGCCCGACGGTCCGTTTGCCTGAGAGTTTCCGGGGCGGTTGCTCCTTCGGCGACGAACCTGCGACTGCGCAGGTTCGCTCTCTCCCGTCGAGGTCTTCGGCCGTGCGAGGTGCGGATTAGCTAGCGGCGGCCGCGCCTTGTCAAGTCACGGCGCTAGCACCTACGCCCAATGCGCGACGATCTTGCGCGCGGTGCGGCGGCCGATCGCGCAGGCGCCGCCAGTGGTGGCGTTGCCGAGATAATCGCCGACGTAATAGATGTTTTTCGGCCCCGCCTCCTGCGTGGTGAGGAAGCTCCGTACCTTGCGCGCCTGGCCGGGCGGGAACATCGCGATGATGTAGTCGCGAAACATCTCGTGGCGGTCGACGATCTCGTCCTCGAGCGTCGGATAGATCTCCTTGGCGTAGTGGCGCGCGACGGCATCGAGGTTCGAGCCGTCCTCGGCGACATAGTGGCGCAAACGGTCCGGCGCCAGCACGACCCAGAGCCGCGGCGGATCTCCGGGCACGGCCGAGCCGTTGAACGTCTTCATGAACGAGATCGGCGTCTTGTGCGCGCGAGTGTGGAATCGGCGGATGTCGTACTCGATCTTGGGCGCGGCGCGCAGCACGTAGTGCACGAGCGCGTATTGCGCGTAGGGGACGTCGTCGAAGAAGCGCCGCTCCCAATCGGTCTGGTCTGGGACGAGCGCGCGCACCTGATTGCCGGGCACGGCGCAGACGACGACGTCGGCGGCGATCTCGCCCGGGCCTTGCGGGCCGGTGTAGGCGACGACGCGGCCCACGCAATCGGGTGCGTGGAGGATTTTCGTGGCGCGCGTGTCGTAGCGCACGTCGAGCTTGGCGGCGAGCGCGCGGGAGAGCGTGCCGATGCCGGTCTTGAACGCGTAGGACGGCCGGTTGCGCACGTGCGGATAGATCATCAGGAAATAGGCCTTCGACGCCTGTTCGACGTTCCAAGCCCAGAGATTGCGGTAGACGACGGAGACAACGTTCTCGAGGAAATCGGCGCCGATCTTGCGCGTGAGATACTCGCTCATGCTCTCGTCGTCGAATTCGGCCGCCGTGTGGATGAGGCAGGGGTCGACGGCCGCCCGCGCGCGCATGAAATCGGGGATCAGCTTCGGCAGCCGGAGGCGCGAGCCGAGGCTCAGCGCCGGATGCTTCAGCATCCCGAAGGTCTTGTTGAAGTCGAGCTCGTAGGTTTCGCGCGTGTTGTCGGCGATGCCGGCGCCCATCTTGGGATAGGGAACGAGCGCGTCCTTGAGCCCGAACTCGTCGATCAGCTCCCACATATCGCGATAGAAGCGGAAGAGGCCGGTGGCGCCGGTGTAGCGCATGAAGCTGCGCTCCATGCGCGTCGCCATGCGCCCGCCCGGGATGTCCTTCCCTTCAAGCACCACCACGTCGTAGCCGGCGCGCTTCAATTCGTAGCCGGCGGTGAGCCCGGCGATGCCGGCGCCGACGACGACGGCGCGACGCCGCCCTTGATTTGCCGCGGTATTCACGTTCCCCCTCCCGGTGCTCGCATCGTCCCACCATCACCGGGCGCCGGAGCGCGGGCTATGCCTAAGGCGCAGCGCCTGTGCCGGTTGCGCAATATTCGGCGCCGGGACGGCCATCCGGCGCCGTTGCCGCAGATGGCACGCCCACCCTAAGCTGGCGGCGGGACCGGCTGCGGCCGGGTGCGGCGCGCCGAGCGCCGCTGGAGGGACGGACCATGCTCCCCGATCTCGCACCGGCCGGGCGGCTGCCGCTGGCGCGGCACGAGTGTTTCGCCTCCGACGATTTCGAGGCGATGCATGACCGCCTCTGCAGCATGCTGAAGCCCCATAGCCTGCGACCGCGCGACGAGCCGGCGCCGGTCGAGGGCCTGATCCGACGCGCGCGCCTGGGCTCGCTCGCGTTCAACGTGATGCGGCTCGGACCCGCGGTCGACGTCTTGCCCAACCGGCTCGAATCGTTCTTCCTGGTGCAAGTGCCGCTCGCCGGCGAGGTGGCGTTGACGCTCGGCGACGAGCGCGTGCGCTGCCGCGGCATGACCGGCGCTGTCATTTCGCCCGAGCTGCCGCTCCACCTCACCTGGTCGCGCGGCTGCGCGCAGCTGCTGATCCAGATCCCCCGCGCGCGCATCGAGGCGATGCTCGCCGAATTGGCCGAGGCGCTGCCGGACGAGCCGCTGCGCTTCGACGCGGCGCTCGATTTCGAGGCCCCGCGCGGAGCCGCGTTGCGGCGCCTGCTCGGCTTCGCCGTCGATTGCCTCGACCGCGGCGATCCGCTCGCCGAGGAACCGGCCTTCGCGGCCGGGCTCGAGCGCCTGCTCGTATCCAATCTGCTGCTCGCGCAGCCGCACAATCACCGCGGCCTCATCGACGGCCGCCGCGGCGCGCGCCCCTACTACATCGTGCGCGCCGACACCTACATGGCACGCAATCTCGAGCGCCCGATCGGCATCGCGGAATTGGCGCGGGTGACGGGCGTGAGCGCACGGACGCTGCAATCGGGCTATCGCCGCCATTGCGGGACGACGCCGCTGCGGAAGCTCAAGCTCCTGCGCCTCAACGGGGCGCGGCGCGCATTGTCGGCGGTCGACGCGCGGGCGCGCTCGGTTTCCGAGGTGGCGCTGCGCTTCGGCTTCGCGCAGTTCGGCAAGTTCGCGCGCGATTATCGCCGCCTGTTCGGCGAACGCCCGTCCGAGACGCTGCGCCGCAAGCGCGCGCTGGATTGACGACGGCGGTTACGGCTGCGCAGTACGGCGGTTGTAGTCGAGCTGGCTCTGGTCGAGCTGGTAGCCGGCCCAGGTTTCGTATTCGATGCCGGTGTTGCCGCGGCGCAGGCGGTAATATTGCCAGCTCTTCTCCGCGTGCTCGACCGCGCGGTTGCCCGAGAAATTGATGCGCAGCGGGAATTCGCGCTTGCTCAACACGGTGCCGCGCCGGTCGGTGACGGTGATGAAGTAGGGCAGCTCGGCCACCTCGCCGCTCATCGCCGGGCCCTTCACGAGCACCATGGTGACGGTGACGTCGCCCTCGAGCTCGACCAATTGCTGGTCGTTGTATTTGCAGGTGATGCGGATCTCGCGCATCTGGCCTGTGAACATCACGTTCTCCGGCGTCTCGGCGGCGCCGGGGCGGAACTTCGTGATCTTGCCGGCATCGGCGAGGATCGCCACGCGCGGGCAAATGCCGCGATCTTTGGGAGTGTCGGCGCAGCCGGCGAGCGCGCCGAGCCCCGCCAGCGCCAAGGCCGCCATCGTCAATTGCTTCATCGAAACCCCGCCGTCCCCATCATCCACGCCGAAAATTACGCTCAGAGGCCGTTATGCGTGCCGTCGCAGAACGGCCGGTCCTTGCTCTGCTTGCATTGGCAGAGCCAGACTTCCTCGTTCTTCTCCTGCTTGAAGACGATCGGCTTGAATTCGGTCGGCTTGTGCGAGCCGTCGCAAAACGGCTGCTTCTGCGACAGGCCGCACGCGCACCACGCATAGGTCTTGCCCGCTTCGAGGGTGAGCCCGGCGGGCTCCTTTTTCGCGATGTGCGGTGCCGTCATCTCGTCTCCTCTGCTCGTTCACTAGGCTGGAAAGCGCGGGACTTTAGGGAGGGGATTCCGGGCGAACAAGCGCCAATTCCCCGCGCCCGCCGCAGCACCCGCGCGGCACCTCGGGCCTGCGACCATTGCCGCACCGCGCCACTGCCTTGACACCCCTCGATCAGCGGTTATATTCCGCCCGTTCCGGCCGGGGGCGCCTCGGCCGGACCATTATTTTGTGAATGGCGCCAATCGGTTAGAACACATGATCCAGGCCGTCATCCGCACCGGCGGAAAGCAATATCGCGTCGCCGCCAACGACGTCATCAAGGTCGAGCGGCTGGCGGGCGATGCCGGCGAGCAGATCGTCTTCGGCGAAGTTCTCTCGCTCTCGGGCGATGGCAGCGCCGAGGTCGGCGTGCCGCTGATCTCGGGCGCCTCAGTGGCCGCGCGCGTGATCGCCCAGGACCGCGCCGACAAGGTCGTGATCTTCAAGAAGCGGCGCCGGCACAACTACCGCCGCACCAAGGGCCACCGCCAGCATCTCACCGTGTTGCGCATCGAGGAGATCCTGACCGGCGGCGCCAAGCCGGCCGGCCCGGCCAAGATCGAAGCCAAGGCCGACGCGAAGCCGGCGGCCGCAGCGGCCGCGGGCGAAGAGAAAGCCGAGGCAGCCCCGAAGGCAGCGGCGCCCAAGGGCAAGGCCAAGAAGAGCGGTAAGAAGTAGCGGCCGCGGATCCAGCGCCGCCGGAGAATCAGGAGCACGTCATGGCACACAAGAAAGCAGGCGGTTCATCCCGCAACGGGCGCGACTCCTCGGGTCAGCGCCTCGGCGTCAAGCGCTTCGGCGGCCAGGCCGTCGAGTCGGGCATGATCATCGTCCGCCAGCGCGGCACGACCTATCATCCCGGCCCCAATGTCGGCATTGGTAAGGACCACACCCTGTTCGCGCTCATCCCGGGCACGGTGAAGTTCTACCGCAAGGCCCGCGAGCGCAATTTCGTCACCATCGTTCCGGCCCCGGGCGGCGCCGCCGAATAACGCCGTCCGCCAACACGCACATCTGCGATCAGGGGGACGGCCCACCGCCGTCCCCCCTTTTCGTTTTTGCGCGCCGGCCTGCAAGAAGTCGAACCATGAAATTCCTCGACGAGGCCAAGATCTTCGTGAAGTCGGGCGACGGCGGCGGCGGCGCCGTCGCGTTCCGGCGCGAGAAGTTCATCGACATGGGCGGGCCCAATGGCGGCGACGGCGGGCGCGGCGGCGACATCGTCGCCGAAGCGGCCGAGGGCCTCAACACGCTGATCGACTTTCGCTACCGCCAGCACTTCAAGGCCGACAAGGGCGAGCGCGGCATGGGCAAGGACATGCACGGCGCCGCGGGCGAGACGCTCGTCTTCAAGG
>JBKOUH010000395.1:0-4276 GCA_046723285.1 Pseudomonadota bacterium | reverse complement strand
GTGAAAGGCGCCGCGTGATGGTCTCCGCATAAGCCATGTCCGTCCTCGTCGATAAGAACACCCGCGTCATCTGCCAGGGCTTCACCGGCGCGCAAGGCACGTTCCATTCCGAGCAGGCGATCGCTTACGGCACGAAGATGGTCGGCGGTGTCACGCCCGGCAAAGGCGGCACCAAGCACCTCGATCTTCCGGTGTTCGACACCGTCGCCGAGGCCGTATCGGCCACCGGCGCCAATGCCTCGGTCATTTACGTGCCGCCGCCGTTCGCGGCCGACGCGATCTTGGAATCGATCGCTGCTCAAATTCCGCTCATCGTCTGCATCACCGAGGGCATCCCGGTCCTCGACATGGTGAAGGTGAAGCGGGCGCTGGGCGGCTCGAAGTCGCGCCTCGTCGGCCCCAATTGTCCGGGGGTCATAACGCCGGGCGAGTGCAAGATCGGCATCATGCCGGGCCATATCCACAAGCGCGGCAAGATCGGCATCGTCTCGCGCTCGGGCACGCTCACCTATGAAGCGGTGGCGCAGACGACCGCGGCTGGCCTCGGCCAATCCACCTGCATCGGCATTGGCGGCGATCCGGTCAACGGCACCAATTTCATCGACTGCCTCGACATGTTCCTGGGCGATCCCGAGACCGAGGGTATCGTCATGATCGGCGAGATCGGCGGCAGCGCCGAGGAAGAGGCGGCCGATTTCCTGAAGCGCTCCAAGGTCAAGAAGCCGGTCGTGGGCTTCATCGCCGGCGTCACGGCGCCGCCGGGCCGGCGCATGGGCCATGCCGGCGCCATCATCTCGGGCGGCAAGGGCACCGCGGGCGACAAGATGGCGGCGATGAAGAGCGCCGGCATTGCCGTGGCCGATTCGCCTGCGGCGCTCGGCTCCGCGATGTTGAAACTGATGAAGCGGTAATTACGTACGAGTTTGAAAGGCGGCTTAAGGGTTCGGGCCGGCAGAGGGGCGGGGTTTGAATCCCGCCCCTACGGGTCTTAACGTGGGGAACCCGCCGCCTGGAGTGTCACACGATGGATGGTGCCCAAGGCAGCGCCCGCCGCGATCGAATCGCCGATTCGTTCCTCTATGCGGGCAACGCGATCTTCGTCTCGCAGCTCTATGAGCGGTTCCTGCGCGATCCCGGCGCGGTCGATGCGGGCTGGCGCGCGTTCTTCGCAGGGCTCGGCGAGGACGAGCGCGCGGCGCTGACCGAACTGTCCGGCCCGGCCTGGGCGCCGAAGTCGACGCGCGTGATCGGCGCCGACGGCGTGGTACCGCCGGCGAAAGCGCAAGCCAAAGGCAATGGCGCCGTGCAAGGCGGCGCTTCTGCCGAGCAGCTCCGCGCGGCGGCGCTGGCCTCGATCCGCGCGTTCATGCTGATCCGTACCTACCGCTCGCGCGGGCACTTGATCGCCAATCTCGATCCGCTCGGCATCGCCGAACGCACCTATCACAAGGATCTCGACTACAAGAGCTATGGCTTCTCCGAAGCCGATCTCGATCAGCCGATCTTCATCAACAGCATCTTGGGCTTCGGCGAGACGGCGACGCTGCAACAGATTCTCGATCGCCTCGTCCACACCTACTGCGGCAGCATCGGCGTCGAATACATGTACATCATGGAGCCGGCGCAGCGGCTCTGGATCCAGGAGCGCCTGGAGCGCATCGAGAACCGCACCGATTTCACGGTCAACGGCAAGCGCGCGATCTTGGAGCGGCTTACCGCCGCCGAAATCTTCGAGCGCTTCCTCGACAAGAAATACACCGGCACCAAGCGCTTCGGCCTCGAGGGCGCCGAGACCATGATCCCGGCGCTGGAGCAGATCATCAAGCGCGGGGGCCAGCTCGGCACCAAGGAGATCGTGCTCGGCATGCCGCACCGCGGCCGGCTCAACATGCTCGCCAACATGATGGGCAAGCCGTTCCGCGCGATCTTCTCGGAGTTCAGCGGCAATCCGGCCAATCCCGAAGACGTGCAGGGCTCGGGCGACGTGAAGTACCATCTCGGCACCTCGTCGGACCGCGATTTCGACGGCAATACCGTCCATCTGTCGCTCACGGCCAATCCCTCCCACTTGGAGGCTGTGAACCCCGTCGTCGTCGGCAAGGTGCGCGCGAAGCAGATGCAGCGCGGCGATCTCGAGCGCGCTCGACGCGAGGTGATGGGCCTGCTGCTGCACGGCGACGCCGCCTTCGCCGGCCAGGGCCTCGTGCCCGAAACGCTGGCGCTCTCGGAGCTCAAAGGCTACCGCACGGGCGGTACGATCCACTTCATCGTCAACAATCAGATCGGCTTCACGACCAATCCAGCCTATTCGCGCCCCGGCCCTTATTGCACCGACGTCGCCAAGGCGGTGCAGGCGCCGATCTTCCACGTCAACGGCGACGACGCCGAGGCGGTCGTGCACGTGGCGCGCGTCGCCACCGAATTCCGGCACGAGTTCCAGAAAGACGTCGTCATCGACATGTGGTGTTACCGGCGCCACGGTCACAACGAAAGCGACGAGCCGGCCTTTACCCAGCCGCTGATGTATCGCGCGATCGCCAAGCAGCCGACGACGCGCACGATCTACGCCGAGAAGCTCGCGGCGGAGAAAGTGGTGACGGGCGAGGAGGCGCAAGGCCTCGTCGCCGCTTTCGAGAAACAGCTCGAGCAGGATTTCGAGGTCGCGCGTAATTTCCGACCCAACAAGGCGGATTGGCTCGAAGGCGCCTGGACCGGCCTCGAGGCCGCGCGCGGCGAATACATCCGCGGCGAAACCGGCGTGCCGCTCGAAATGCTGAAGCAGGTGGGCACGCGTCTCACCGAGACGCCGCAGGGCTTCAATCTCAACCGCAAGATCGGCCGCCAGCTCGAAGCGAAGCGCAAAGCCATCGAAACCGGCGAGGGCATCGATTGGGCGACGGGCGAGGCGCTGGCGTTCGGCACGCTGTTGGCCGAGGGAACGCCGGTCAGGCTCTCGGGCCAGGATTGCGGGCGCGGCACCTTCTCGCAGCGCCACGGCGTCCTCGTCGATCAGGAGAACGAGCAGAAATACATTCCGCTCTGCAACGTCAAGCCGGGCCAGGCGAATTTCGAGATCATCGATTCGCCGCTGGCCGAGGCCTCGGTGCTCGGCTTCGAGTACGGCTATTCGCTGGCCGAGCCGCATTGCCTCGTGCTGTGGGAGGCGCAATTCGGCGATTTCGCCAACGGGGCCCAGGTCATCATCGATCAGTTCATCGCCGCCGGCGAATCGAAATGGCTGCGCATGTCGGGCCTCGTCATGCTCTTGCCGCACGGCTACGAAGGGCAGGGGCCCGAGCACAGCTCGGCGCGGCTCGAGCGCTATCTCCAACTCTGCGCCGAAGAGAACATGCAGGTGGTCAACTGCACGACGCCGGCAAATTATTTCCACGTGCTGCGGCGGCAGATGCGGCGGAAGATCCGAAAGCCGCTCATCGTGATGACGCCGAAATCGCTGCTGCGCCACAAGCTCGCGGTTTCGGAGCTCGCCGATTTCGGCCCCGGCTCGTCGTTCCACCGCGTGCTGTTCGACGGCAGCGGCATCGGGCCGGACGATACGATCAAGCGCGTCGTGCTCTGCTCGGGCAAAGTCTATTACGATCTCCTCGAGGCGCGCGACGAGCGGAAGCTCAACGACGACGTGGTCATCATCCGCGTGGAGCAGCTCTATCCGTTCCCGGCGCAATCGCTGGCCGACGATCTCGGCCGCTTCAAGCAGGCCGAGGTTGTCTGGTGCCAGGAAGAGCCCAAGAATATGGGCGCCTGGTGCTCGGTGGCGCCGCAGATCGAGGAAGCGATGGACAAGCTGCGCATGAGCGGCCGCCCGCGCTACGCCGGGCGTGCAGCCGCCGCCTCGCCGGCGACGGGCCTTGCCAGCCGCCACGCCAAGGAGCAGGCCAAGCTCATCGACGAAGCGCTGTCGTTCTAGCCGACGCTGCAAGACGGAAAAGGGAGCGGCCGCGGCCGCGCTGATCGCAAATGGTCGAGATCAAGGTTCCGGCGCTGGGCGAATCGGTCACCGAGGCCACCGTCGCCAAATGGATGAAGAAGGTCGGCGATGCCGTGGCCAAGGACGAGCCGCTCTGCGAACTCGAAACCGACAAGGTCACGCTCGAGGTCAACGCGCCTTCGGCCGGAACGCTCTCCGAGATCCGCGCGCCCGAGGGCAGCAACGTCGCGATCGGCCAAATCCTGGGCGTGATCGGCGAAGGCGCCGCGGCGGCCAAGCCTGCGGCGGCTCCGGCCGCCAAGGCGGCACCCGCCGCCGCGCCACAGC
>JBKOUH010000044.1:0-11393 GCA_046723285.1 Pseudomonadota bacterium | reverse complement strand
GTACTCAAAATCGCCGCCGCCGACCAGCTTCGATCCCAGTCGAAATCGCGCCTTTTCAACCGTGGATCGAATTCTGTTTGCAATACTCAATTTATTGAATCCCCTCGATCCCCACCGATTTTTCCCGCAAAAGATGTCCGCTTGCAACTAGTGCGATTACGTAGGTGGCTGGACCGCGGGTGACGAGGGCTCGGCCGGGGTGGTTCGTCAAAATTTCTCGCTGCGTGAGGCTTCGAGCCGGTGACAATTTCCGATCCGCTTGTTGATGGCTTGGGGCACTCGCTTTCTGTCGATATATTCGTTACCTATGGGGAAGTTCGTCAGGGGCTGCTCTCGATGTCGTGCTTGCGCGCATTTACACTGATCATCCTCGCGGCCGGTGCAATCGCGCTGAGCGGCTGCGGCTATCGGCCCGTCTATGGCGAGCGTGGAGCCGCGACGGACGATGGCGCGCGCACGCAGCTTGCGCTGGTCAAGGTGGCGGGCATCGCCGACCAGCGCGGCCAGCTGCTGCGTAACTATCTTCTCGACCGCATGAACCCGCGCGGCGAACCGGCGTCGCCGCGCTATGTGCTCGCGGTCACGACGACCGAATCCACCCGCATCACCGACAGCCGGCCCGACGGCACGGCGACGCGCGCCGACGTCGTCGTCAACGCACGCTACAATCTCCGCGACTCGACCTCCGATCTCATCGTCTTCTCCGAGCGCAGCGATGCGGTGGCGACCTACAACCTCTTGACCGCGCGCTTCGGCTCGGTCGCCTCGGAGGACGAGGCGCGGCGCCGCGCGGTCGAGCAGCTCGCCGACCAGATCGCGCTGCAGGTGGCGCTCTTCCTCAATCGCCGCAACGCCGCGCCCGGCCGCGCCGAAAAGGCGCAGTAGGACGAGCGCATGAAGCGCGACAAGGCTTCGGACGTCGAAGCCTTCCTGAAGAAGCCCGATCCGGCGATCCGGCTGGCGCTCTTTCACGGCAGCGACGACGGCCTGGTGCGCGAGCGCGCGGAGATGCTGGCCAAAACCGTCGTCGCCGATCTCCGCGACCCGTTTCGCATCTCCGCCCTCACCGGCGAGCAGCTGGCGCAGGATCCGGCGCGCCTTGCAGACGAGGCGGCGGCGATCCCGATGGGCGGCGGGCGCAAGCTCGTGCGCGTCACCGACGCGCCGAAGGGACTCACTTCGCAGCGCCAGTCGGCGATCCTGCGCGATTTCGTGGCGGCGCCGATGGGCGACGCGCTGGTCATCGTCGAAGCCGGCGAGCTCAAGAAGGACAATGCGTTCCTCAAAGCCGCCGAGGCGGCCAAGAACGCGATCGCGATCCGCTGCTATCCCGACGAGGACTGGGCGCTCGAGAAGGTCGTGGCCGAAACGCTGGCGCAATACGGCCTTGCCGCCGACGATGAAGCCACCGCCTATCTCGTCGATCATCTCGGCGGCGATCGGCTGCTGACGCGGCGCGAATTGGAGAAGCTGGCGCTTTTCGCCGGGTCGCGCAACAAAAACCAGCGGATCACGCTCGAAGAGGCGGCAGCCAGCGTCGGCGACACGGCCGGGCTCGACCAGGACGATCTCTGCGCTGCGGTCGCCGGCGGCGATCGCGCGATGGCGGATCGCTGCCTGACGCGGCTGCAAGACGAAGGCGACTCGCCCATCTCCGTCCTGCGCGCTGTGAGCCGGCATTTCCTGAAGCTACATGCATTCCACGCAGCAGTCGGCGCCGGACGTTCCGCCGACGATGCGGCGCGCTCGGCGCGCGTGTTCGGCCCGCGCGCCGGCACATTCATGGCCGCCGCGCGCTACTGGCAGGGCGGCGCACTCATCGAAGCGTTCCGGCGGCTCAACGAAGCCGAGGCGCGCTGCAAGTCGACGGGGTTTCCCGATTGGACCGTGGCCGCCCGCACCCTCGCGGCGCTTGCCAGCATGCCGCAGCGGGGGATGCGACGGCCCTAGGCGGTTAACCGGTGCGGCCGGAGTCGCGCTCCAACGCGGCGCGATCCCATTTCGCGAGATTGGCCGCGGCTTCGTAGGTGCTCTGGCAATACTCGAGCACGGCCTCGCGCGGCGATGGGGCGCTCCGCGCGTCGTCGTACATCAGCAGGAATTGCGAGAGCTGGGTGTTGAACTTCGTCGCCGCCGGGCGCACCGCCGCTTCGGCGAAGCCGGGCGGTTGCGGCGCGGCGTACGTATAGAACGCCGGCGCGCCGATCATCGCATCGCCCGGCCACCAGCCGACGCTGCTGACTTCGTGCGAATACGCCTCGCGCGTGATGCGGTCGGCGTTGGGGATCGGCGGCGCGCGGCGGCCCGAGAAGCGCGTCACCGCGAGATCGAAGCTGCCCCAGAAGAAATGCACCGGGCTGCACTTGCCGATGAAGCGCCCGCGGAATTCCTTCAACACCGAATCCGCCGAGACAAGCGCGCGCCAGAACCGGTTCGCGTGCTCGGGTTCGTAGGAGGCGTGCGTCTCGTCCTTGTCGAACGCGATCGGGTTCGGAATTTCGACCGGCATGGTCCAGATTTTCACGGCGATGCCGAGCGAACGCAGCGCCGCCATCAGCTCGGCATGGAACGCCGCGACCGATTTCGGCGCGAGCGCCAATAGTCTCGCCGGCCCATCGCCGCGGCGG
The DNA here is from genome assembly GCA_046723285.1 of Pseudomonadota bacterium. Classification (GTDB taxonomy): domain Bacteria; phylum Pseudomonadota; class Alphaproteobacteria; order Bin65; family Bin65; genus SBBV01. The sequence goes on along the minus strand of JBKOUH010000044.1, from coordinate 8,766 downwards.
ATGACGAGCGCGTGGTCCACGAAGTCGAACTCGATCTCGAATACGCCGCCATTATACGGAATCGCCGAGGTCGTGAGCCCGCGTGCGCTGACATAGAGCGGCACTTGCCACCAGTGATTCTGATGCGGGCTGAGCGCGAGGCGCACCTTGCCGACGATCTGCGTCCACATATGGAGCGTGGCGCGGGTCGGTTCCCACGCGGCAAGCGGCAGGGCTGGCCAAAGCTCCATCGTTACCCCCAAGCGGAACCAGCACTTAGCGCGCGATATCCGCAAGCAACGCGTCAGGTTCGCCGATCGGCAGCGAGCAGACCGGGCCGCGGCAGACGAACGCGGCGGCCGCGGCCGTGGTCTTTCCTTTGGCGGGATGGCCTTCCGCCAAGGCCGCGGCATTCGTCACGCGCTGAAGCACGATATTTGGCTGCGGCGCGCGCCATGCTGCCTCGGCTAGCGTCTCGGCCTTTGCATCGCCCGCCGCGCCGGTCACCACCACCTGCACCGCGTCTTCGAGCAGGAATTGGCCCGTCATAAGCACGGGCATCGCGAGAGCGTTGCGCTCGAGCTCGCCCGAGAACGCCGCGATGAGCGCCTCGCCGCGTGCGCCATATTCAGTTTTGCCCGTGAGGTAGAACAGCGTCGCCAAGACGTGGACGAGCAGCCCGTTGCCCGACGGCGTCGCGTGATCGTGCACGGTCTTGTGGCGGAGGATCACGTCGGTCACGTCGTCGGCTGACATGAAATAGCCGCCGCGCTCGGAATCGCGATAATGCGCCTCGATCGTCGCCGCCCACGCCTCGGCCTGGGCGAGAAACGGCACCTCGCCCGTCGCCTGATGGAGCAGCAGCGCCGCGCGTGCCATCGCGGCATGATCGTCGAGCGTGCCGGGATGCGCGAGCCGGCCCGCGCACCAGGAATGCTTCAGGCGGCCGCCTTCGGTCATATGCGCGGCGACGAAGGCGAATGCGGCGCGCGCCGCGGCCAGCCACTCGGGACGGCCGAACACCATCGCCGCGCGCGCCAAGGCCGCGATCATGAGTCCGTTCCAATCGGCGAGCACCTTGTCGTCGCGCCCCGGATGCACGCGCTTTTCGCGCGCATGAAAGAGCACGTCGCGCGCCGTCGCGAGCTTGGCCTCGCCGGCCGCATCGAGCCGCTTCATCGTGCGGCGGCGATTGAGGATCGTGTGGCCTTCCCAATTGCCGTCCGGCGTCACGTCGTAGGCGAGCTTGAACATCGGCGCATCGGCACCGAGCAGCGCGTCGATCTCCGCCGCGGTCCAGACGTAGAATTTCCCCTCTTCGCCCTCGCTGTCGGCATCGAGCGTGCCGGCATAGGCGCCGGCGTTCCCCGCTTCCACCCGCATCTCGCGCAGCAGCCAGGCGATCGTCTCGGCCACGCGGTCGGCGTAGAGCGGCTTCTTCGTCTCCTGCCACGCGCTGGTCAGCAGATCGATGAGCTGCGCGTTGTCGTAGAGCATCTTCTCGAAATGCGGCGCGAGCCAGATCGCGTCGGTCGAATAGCGCGCGAAGCCGCCGCCCAAATGGTCGTAGATGCCGCCGTCGGCCATGCGGTCGAGCGTCAACAGCACGGCGTTCTTCATTTCGGCATCGCCCGTGCGCTTGGCTTGGCGCCAGAGCAGCTCGAACACCGCGCATTGCGGGAATTTCGGTGCACCGGCGAGGCCGCCATGCTCGCGGTCGACATGGCCGAGATAGTGCTGCGCGACCCGTTCGATGACGGCGGGCGCGATGCGCTTGTCGCCGCGTTTGTTTTCGCCGAGCTGCGTCAGCGCGCTTTTGAGGGCGTCGACATTGCTGCGGACCTTCTCGCCTTCGGATTTGTAGATGTCGGAGATCCGCTCGAGCACGCGCCGGAAGCCGGGGCGCCCATAGCGATCCTCGGGGGGAAAATAGGTTCCGCCCCAGAACGGCTCGCCCTCGGGCGTCAGGAACATGGTGAGGGGCCAGCCGCCATGCTCGCCCAGGAGGGCCAACGCGTTCTGATAGATCGCGTCGACGTCGGGCCGCTCCTCGCGATCGACCTTGATGTTGACGAAGAGCATATTCATGAGGCCCGCCGTCTCCGCGTCCTCGAAGCTCTCGTGGGCCATCACGTGACACCAGTGGCAGGCGGCGTAGCCGACCGAGAGCAGCACGGCCTTCCCTTCGCGCTTGGCGCGCTGGAACGCCTCCGGCCCCCATGCCATCCAGTGCACCGGGTTATCCTTGTGCTGGAGCAGATACGGTGACGTCTCACGGCCGAGGAGGTTGCCGATTGGGGTCGGGGCGTCGTTCATAAGGCGCTCTCAGCCGGGGTGCAGGCCTCTCGAAACAACAGACATAAGGCCCGGCGCAACGAGGGAAAGCCAGGGCGCCATGCCTTGCGCGGGTTCCGCCTGGCCGGCGGCATGCGTTGACGCATACCCTTGGCTCTGATTTTGATGCTGCCAACTTGATAGGAATGCCGCCGATGACTGCCGACCCGCCCCGTTATTTCGAACGTCACGTCTTCGTCTGCACCAATGTGCGCGAGCCGGGGCACAAACGCGGCTGCTGCTCCGAGAAGGGCTCGGTGGCGCTGCGCGACTACATGAAGGCCAAGTGCAAGGAGCTGGGACTGGCCGGGCGCACGGTGCGCGTCAACAATGCCGGCTGCCTCGACCGCTGCGAGCTTGGGCCGAATCTCGTCATCTATCCCGAGGGCGTCTGGTACACGTACAAGACCGAGGCGGATCTCGATGAGATCATCCGCGTCCACTTGATGGGCGGCGGCCGCGTCGAGCGCCTGCTGCTGCAACCGCAGGACGTATTGCCTCGCGACCGCGACAATCGCCTGGCTGCCGCCGCTTCGTGAGTGGCGCCGATACGATCTTCGCGCTTTCGACCGCGCGCGGACGCAGCGCCATTGGCGTAATTCGTGTTTCGGGCCCGCGCGCGACGGCGGCGCTCGCGGCTTTGGCGCCCCGCGCGCGCCCACAACCAAGGATAGCGGTACTCGCGCGGCTGCGCGATCCGGCGACCGGCGAGCCGATCGACGATGCGCTGGCGCTCTGGTTTCCGGCGCCCAAGAGTGAAACCGGCGAGGACGTCGTCGAACTGCAAGTCCATGGCGGGCGCGCGGTCATCGCCGGCGTGCTCGACGCGCTGGCTTCTCTCCCCGGCTTCCGCCCGGCCGAACCCGGCGAATTCACCAAGCGCGCATTTCTAAACGGGAAGGTCGATCTTACGGCCGCCGAAGGTCTGCTCGATCTTGTCGATGCCGAAACCGCGGCGCAGCGGCGCCAGGCCCTGCGGCAGATGGAGGGCGGCCTCGCCGCGCTCTACGAGGATTGGCGCGGCCGCCTCATCCGCGCGCTGGCGCATCTCGAGGCGGACATCGATTTCGCCGATGAGGATTTGCAGCGCGACGTGGCGGTAGAGGCTATGGCCGGCTTGCAAAAGCTTGCGGCCGAGATCCGCGTGCATCTCGGCGATCGCCGACGAGGCGAGGTGCTGCGCGAAGGCCTCTCGGTCGCGATCCTCGGCGCGCCCAATGTAGGCAAGTCTTCACTCATGAACGCGCTGACGCGGCGAGAGACCGCGATCGTATCGTCGATAGCCGGCACGACGCGCGATATTGTCGAGGCACGGATAGATCTTGGCGGTTATCCAATTCTACTCGCCGATACAGCCGGCTTGCGCGATGTTGCTGGTGACAGCGATCCGATCGAACGCGAAGGGATCCGCCGTGCCTTGGCACGCGCCGAGAATGCTGATCTGCGCATACTCGTTTTCGTCGCCGGATACGCGCCGGACTTGGCGATTGCAGAGTTGGCGGGAGCTGATTCGGTTCTGGTGGGCAACAAGGCGGATTTGCTCGCAGCTGCCGTGATATCCGAACCCTCAAGCGCGTTACTGGTCTCGGCAAGGACGGGCCAGGGGCTCGACGCACTACGCGCGCGATTGCTCACAGAAGCTGAAGCGCGGATGGGTACGGGGGATACGCCAGCGATCACACGGGCACGCCATCGCTCGGCATTGAACGAATGCGTCGCAAGTCTTGCGCGAGCTGAGAAAGCACAATTGGCTGACCTGGTGGCCGAGGACGTGCGTCTGGCCGTTCGTGCGCTCGGGCGGATCACCGGGCGGGTCGAGGTTGACGACTTGCTTGATGTGATCTTTCGAGAGTTTTGCATCGGCAAGTGACGCGCGCGACAGTGTTTCACGTGAAACAAACACCGGGGTCGAAGACCGGCCCATCCCATCGTAAATCCGATCTACCTCTGTTTTCCGTCCAGTTACGCCTGTATCTATCCCTGCCATGAAGAGTTTCGATGTCGTCGTCGTCGGAGGCGGGCACGCAGGCTGCGAAGCCGCGGCTGCGGCCGCGCGCATGGGCGCGGCCACGCTGTTGCTCACCCACAAGGTCGAGACGATCGGCGAAATGTCGTGCAATCCCGCCATTGGCGGCCTGGCAAAGGGCCATCTCGTCCGAGAGATCGACGCGCTGGACGGCGTGATGGGGCGCGCGACGGACCTCGCTGGCATCCAATTCCGGATCCTCAACCGCAGCAAGGGTCCCGCCGTCTGGGGACCCCGGGCCCAGGCGGATCGCAAGCTTTATCGCCGGGCCATGCAAGAGATTCTTCGCGACCAGCCCGGCCTGAGGATCGAAGCCGCTTCGGTCGAGGACCTGCTTCTGGACAGCGGAAATCAGGTCGCCGGCGTCATCACAGCTGATGGTCGAGAGATTCGGGCCGGTGCCGTCGTGATCACCACCGGTACGTTTCTCCGCGGCGTCATTCATATCGGCGAGGAGCGTACGTCGGCCGGCCGTGTCGGCGAGGCACCATCGCTCGGACTTGCCCGAACCCTCAACCGCTTCGGATTCCCGCTGGGCCGACTCAAGACCGGAACGCCGCCACGCCTCGACGGGAAGACGATCGACTGGGCCGCCCTTGAGGTACAGCCCGGTGATAACCCGCCGCCGCCCTTCTCCTACCTTACTGACTGTATTCGCGTGCCTCAGGTCGTTTGCCATATCACCGGCACGACGGTCGCCAGCCACGCGATCATTCGGGCCAACCTCCATCGTGCCCCGATGTATTCGGGCCAGATCGAAAGCACGGGCCCGCGCTATTGCCCCTCGATCGAGGACAAGGTCGTGCGCTTCGGCCAGCGGGACCGCCATCAGATTTTCCTCGAACCGGAGGGTCTGGACGACGATACGGTCTATCCTAATGGGATCTCGACTTCGCTGCCCCGCGACGTGCAGCTCGATCTCCTCAAAACGATTCCGGGCCTGGATCATGCGCGCATGATCCGGCCGGGCTATGCGATCGAGTACGACTTCGTGGATCCGCGCGAACTGAAGCCCAGCCTTGAGACCAAGCGAATCCAGCGCCTCTTCTTTGCCGGCCAGATCAACGGCACCACCGGCTACGAGGAGGCCGCGGCCCAAGGTCTGATGGCGGGCATTAACGCGGCGCAGGCGGTGTCCGGCGGAGGGCCCTTCGTCCTCGATCGAGCCGACGCCTATATCGGTGTCCTTATCGATGACCTCGTGACGTTGGGCACCCGCGAGCCCTATCGAATGTTCACGTCGCGGGCCGAATACCGCCTGACCCTCCGAGTCGACAATGCGGATCAACGGCTGACGCCAAAGGGCATCGCAATCGGTTCGGTCAGCTCCGCCCGTGCACGCGCTTTCGCAAGCAAGAGCTCGGCGCTCCAAGCTGCTCAGGCCACGGTTCGGGGCCTCTCCATGTCCCCTTCCGAGCTCGCGAAGCGCGGAATCGCGATCAACCTGGACGGCGTCGCTCGTGCGGCCTTTGATCTCCTCGGTCGTCCTGGAATGACCGTCGTCCGCCTGAGCGAAATCTGGCCGGAGCTGAGAAGCTTCCGCCCCGACGTCGCCGAGCAGCTTGAGATTGAAGCTCGGTACCGCGGCTATCTTGATCGACAGGAGGCGGATATTCGCTCATTCCGCCGCGATGAGAGCCTCGCCCTCCCGGCGTTGCTGGACTACGACAGCGTTGGCAGCCTCTCCAACGAAGTGCGCCAGAAGCTGAAGGCTGTTCGCCCAGCAACCATTGGCGCCGCCGGTCGAATTTCGGGTGTCACCCCGGCGGCCCTCGTCGCGCTCCTGCGCTATGTTCGTAAGGCTGAACTCGATGAGCGGAACGCGGCCTAGTGCGCTACGGCGCTGATGACTTCCAGCGCGAGACCGGTGTTTCACGTGAAACACTCGACAGGCTGCAGGCCTATGCCGAGCTACTGGCGAAATGGAACGCGCGGATCAATCTGGTCGGCCGCGAATCCGAGCCAGACCTGTGGCGGCGACATATTCTTGATTCGGCTCAGCTCCTACCGCTAATCCCAAAAGAATCGCAGAGTGTTGCTGACATTGGAGCCGGCGCCGGCCTGCCAGGACTTATCCTCAGTGTCTTGAACACCTCTGCCCAAATTCATTTGATCGAATCGGATGGGCGCAAGGTCGCGTTCCTACGTGAGGCGATCCGCGTCACCCAATCTACTGCGATTGTTCACGAATCACGCGTCGAGGAGGTTGATCTACCCGCTCAAGACGTAGTTGTAGCGAGGGCGTGCGCACCCCTCGACAGGCTATTGGAAATGGCCGAAAAGCTGATTTCTATCCACACTGTGTGCCTTTTCCCCAAGGGGACGCAGGCAGAACAAGAATTGACCGCCGCCCGCCTGCGCTGGAAAATGCAAGTGCGACAGGTGCCTAGCCGCACCGATCCAGGGGGTCGCATCCTCGTATTAACGGAGGTTGCCCGTGCCTGACCCCGAACAGCCGAGCGAACCGGCTCCCGCACCTGACGGCGGCCCAGCCAAGCCAGGCCCCGAGGCCCAGAGCGCTACGGGTACCGCCCGGCGCGGCCGTATTCTCGCGATCGCCAATCAAAAAGGCGGCGTCGGCAAGACCACGACGACGATCAATCTGGCCACGGCTTTGGCCGCTGTTGGCCAGGCAGTTCTCATCGTCGATCTCGACCCGCAGGCAAATGCCACCACCGGCCTCGGCCTCTCGCCCTCCTCCGAGCGACTCAACGCTTACGATCTACTGCTCGGCGCGGGCACGCTCCCCGAGACTGCGCAGAAGACGCTCGTTCCCGGGCTCGAGATCATCCCGACCACCGTGGATCTCGCGGGCGCCGAGATCGAGCTCGTCGGCCTCGAGCGCCGTGAATACCGGCTGCGCGACGCGATCGAGGGCCGTTGCGGCGCGTACGACTTCGTCTTGATCGATTGCCCGCCTTCGCTCGGCCTCCTGACGCTCAACGCGCTGACCGCGGCCGAGGCGGTGCTGGTGCCGCTGCAGTGCGAATATTACGCGCTCGAAGGCATCAGCCACCTGATCCGCACCATCGAGCGCGTCAAGAATAATTTCAACCAAAAGTTGGAAGTGCAGGGCGTGGTCCTTACCATGTTCGATAAGCGCAACACGCTTTCGACCGCCGTCGCCGACGACGCGCGCCGCTTCTTCGGCAACAAGGTCTACGAAACGGTGATCCCGAGGAACGTGCGCGTCTCCGAGGCGCCGTCGTTCGGGAAGCCCGTGCTGCTTTACGATCTTCACTGCGCCGGCAGCCAAGCTTATGTCCATCTCGCCGGTGAAGTGCTGCGCCGCGAGCGCGTTTTGGCCTCGATCGATCAGCAAGCCGCATGAACGGAAAATCGCCTATTCGCCGCGGCCTCGGCCGCGGGCTCGATGCGCTCCTCGGTGCCGACCGCGAGACGCCGCCGGAGGAAGCCCGGGACGTCGCTCCGGTCGGCCGAGCGCAGCTTGCGCTGCCAGTCGCGAATATTCGCCCCGGCCGCCTCCAGCCGCGGCGCCGGTTCGATGCCGAGGAGGTTGAGGCGCTCGCCAAGTCGATCCGCGAGAAGGGCGTTCTACAACCTATACTGGTAAGACCGATCGCGGGCGAGTCCGGCATGTACGAGCTCGTCGCCGGCGAGCGGCGCTGGCGCGCGGCGCAGCAGGCGCAGCTCCATGAGATCCCGGCGTTGGTGCGCGAGCTCACCGACCGCGACACGCTCGAAGTGGCGCTGGTCGAGAACCTGCAACGCCAGGATCTGACCGCGATCGAAGAGGCGCGTGGCTATCAGCGCATGATCGACGACTTCCGCCGCACGCAAGAAGACGTGGCCGAGGTCGTCGGCAAGTCGCGGCCCCATGTCGCCAATACGCTCCGCCTGCTCACCCTCCCCTTGCCGGTACAGGAAATGCTCGAAGACGGCCGTTTGACTGCCGGCCACGCGCGGCCGCTGGTCGGCCTCGAAGAGGCCGAACGCGTCGCCGGCCGCGTGGTGGCCGGCGGCCTATCGGTGCGCGAGACCGAGCGCTTGGCCCAGCGCGTGCGTGAGGGCGGCTGGGCGTCCCTCGAAGGCACGCGCAGCTCGGGTGAACGCGGCGCTGGCCGCTCGCCCGACATCGTCGAGCTCGAGCACGACGTCTCCGAACGCCTGGGCCTGATCGTGCAGATCAAGGCCAAGGGCGAATCCGGCGAAGTGACGATCCGCTACAAGAGCCTCGAGCAGCTCGACGATCTGTTGGCAAAGCTCCGGCGGTAGGTTCCAACGCTCGAACCCGATCGGCAGCCAGACGGGCATCGGGAACGCCGTTCCCACGAACCGCGAACGCCGTTCGCGATCGCCCGTGGCGGCGGCAAACGCGGGCCTGACTCCTTCTTCGTTATTTGGCGAAGCGGTTCCTCGGCACGGGCAGGCCGAAATGGCTGCGGAGCGTGGTGCCTGCGTAGTCC
>JBKOUH010000112.1:0-8316 GCA_046723285.1 Pseudomonadota bacterium | reverse complement strand
GCTTATATGGGCATCCTCGAAGGCCTCGTCGAACGCACGCGCACCGGCCGCGGCAAAGGCATCAAGGTCTCGCTGTTCGACGCGATGGCGGATTGGATGACGGTGCCGCTCCTCTATCAGGAGCACACCGGCAAAGCGCCGCCGCGCGTGGGCCTCGCCCATCCCTCGGTGCAGCCCTACGGCCTCTACGACTGCGCCGACGGCCAGATCGTGATCTCGGTGCAGAACGACCGCGAATGGTCGCGCTTCTGCCAGCATGTGCTCGGCGACAACGCGCTCGTCGACGATCCGCGCTTCAACACGATGCCGGGGCGCGTCAGGAATCTGCCGGCGCTGAACGCAATCATCGGCACGCGCTTCGCGAAGCTCGCGCGCGAGCAAGTGGCGGCGCTGCTGCGCAAGGCTGACATCGCCTACGGCGCGCTCAACACGGTCGCCGATCTCTCGAAACACCCGCAGCTGCGCCGCGTCGCTCAGCCGACCGAGCGCGGCGACATCGCGCTGGTCGCCTCGCCGATCCGCAGCGGCCCGACGCCGGCGCGCTATCGGCCGATTCCGGCGCTGGACGAGCATGGCGGATCGCTGCGCCGCGAATTCGCGGCCTGAATGCCTGGAGGACATGCCATGAAAGGCTTCACGTTCCAGACGACGCGCCAGATCGTCTCCGAGCCGGGCTCGTCGAAGCAGATCGGCGCGCTGATGAAGGGCCTCGGCGCCACGCGCGTGCTGATCGTGACCGATGCCGGCATCGTCAACGCGAAGCTGCTCGATCCGGCGCGGGCGAGCCTCGGCGAGGCCGGCATCGCCTCGGAAATCTACACCGACGTCGTCGCCGACCCGCCCGAGGCGATGGTGCTGGCCGCGGTCGAGGCCGGGCGCCGCTTCGGCGCCGACGGCGTGCTCGGTTTCGGCGGCGGCTCGTCGATGGACACGGCGAAGCTCGTCGCGTTTCTCTTGAAGGCCGAGCAGAAGCTCGGCGAGATCTACGGCATCGGCTTCTGCAAGGGCTGGCGACTGCCACTGGTGCTCGTGCCGACGACGGCCGGCACCGGTTCCGAGGTGACGCCGATCGCGATTGTCACCACCGGCGCGTCGGAGAAGAAGGGCGTGGTGTCGCCCCCGCTCCTGCCCGACGCGGCCGTGCTCGACGCGGATTTGACGCTCGGCCTGCCGCGCCATGTCACCGCCGCGACCGGCATCGACGCGATGGTGCACGCGATCGAGGCGTTCACCAGCCGGCACAAGAAGAACCCGATGTCGGACACGCTCGCCAAGGAGGCGCTGCGCCTACTCGCCGGCAACATCCGCGCGGCGTGCTTCGACGGCAAGAACCGCCAGGCGCGCGCCGACATGCTGTTGGGCGCGATGTTGGCCGGCATGGCGTTCACCAACGCTCCGGTCGCGGCCGTGCACGCGCTCGCCTATCCGATCGGCGGGCATTTCCACGTGCCGCACGGGCTCTCGAACTCGCTGGTGATGACCCATGTGATGCGCTTCCACGCGCCCGCCGCCGCGCCGATGTATGCCGAGCTGGCGCCGATCGTGTTCCCGAAGATCAACGCTGCCACCGACGCCGCCAAGGCCCAGGCGATGATCGAGGGCATCGCGGCGCTCATCGCCGAGATCGGGCTCGAGACGCGGCTCAGCCAGGTCGGCATCAGCCACAACCACGTGCCGATGCTGGCCGAGGACGCGATGAAGCAGACCCGCCTCCTCGTCAACAATCCGCGCGACGTCGCCTACGACGATGCGGTGAAGATCTACGAGGCGGCGCTGTGACCCGGCGGAGCCGCTAAGCCAGCGCCAGGCGCGCGCGCATCGCGGTGACGATCTGGTTGGAGGGCCGGACCGTCGCGACGAGGACCATGTCGCAGACGCCCGCGCCGCTTGCGAGCGGCAGCATCAGGCGCGCGAAGGTAAAAGTCCTGCGGTCGATCGTGGCCTCGACGCGCTGGTAGGTCGTTGCGCCTCCGTCGATAGCGCGCGAAACCTCGCCCACGAGATGATCGCGGTACCAGTCCGGCCGCGCATCCTCGAGGAACGCGCCGCGCACGATGCCGAAATCCTTGTTCTCGATGTCGGAGCCGCACAGGCGGATGCGATGGCCTTGGCGCGGCGAGGCGACGCGCTCGACGATGGCGATGTGCTCGAGCGCCTGGGCAAAGCGCTCGGGCCGCAGCTCGGCGTTGGGCAGCCACGGCCGCCCCGCCGCGGCCTCGCGCCAATAGTCGCGCAGCAGCACGAGCGGCGCTTCGGCCACAGACTCGAGCGATTGCCCGGAAGCGTTGAGTTTCCCGTCCAGCATGCCAGCGCCTTTGCCCGGATGCGCGGCGCGCGCGAATCGCCGTTCGGCGCGATTTCGACTTGCGGAATATCAGCTTTTGCCGGCGGATGGAAGATGCCTGCGCGTACTCAACCCCAGATACGGCGCGCGACCTCGGCGACACGGCCGAGTTTCTCGCGCTCGTCGGCGACCGTGACCGGATTGCCGCCGACGCTGGAGGCGAAGCCGCATTGCGGGCTTACCGCCAAACGCTCCAGCGGAACGATCTTGGCCGCCGCCTCGACGCGCCGCACCAGATCGTCGACCGACGGCGTTTCCGGACGCTTGGTCGAGACGAGGCCGAGCACCACCTTCTTGTCGCGCGGCAGCGCCGCGAGCGGCGCGAAATCGCCGGCGCGCTCGCTGTCGTATTCGAGGAAAAACGCGTCGACATTCGCGCGGCCTAACAGCGCGTCGGCGACCGGCTGATAGCCGCCCGCCGCCATCCACTGGCCCTTGTAGTTGCCGCGGCAGAGATGGAGGCCGATCGTCATGCCATTGGGCCGCTCGGCGACGACCGCGTTAATGAGATCGACATAGAGGCGGATCAGCGCCGCGGGATCGTCGCCGCGCGCCGCCGCCTGCGCGCGCACGGCGGGATCGCACAGCATCGCGAGCGGCACTTCGTCGAGCTGCACATAGGTGCAGCCGGCGGCCGCGAGCTCGCGCAATTCCGCGCGGTAAACTTCGACGAGATCGGCGTAGAGCGCGTCGAGGTTGGGATAGGCCTTGCGGTCCGCGGCCTCGGCGCCGCGGTAGAAGAGAATGGCCGACGGCGTCGGCATCGTCACTTTGGGCGTGCGCCGTGTGTGCGCGCGCACGAATTTGTATTCGTCGACGGTGATGGGGCCGGTGCGCTTCACGGGACCATGCGCATAGGCGCATTCCCACGCGCCGTGTTCGCCCGAGAAATTGAACAGCGCCGGCTTCGTCGAAAGGCCTTCGACCGCTTGCACGAAGCCGAGGAACCAGGAGCCGCGGCGGAATTCGCCATCGGTGATTGATTTCATGCCCGCCTCCTCCTGGAGGCGGATTGCGTCGGCGATGCTGCGTGCGACGACGGCTTCGAGCTCGGCGGCGCCGAACTTGCCCTCGGCGCGCGCGCGATACGCGGCCTTCAGCTCGGGCGGGCGCAGCAGGCTGCCGATATGCTCGGCGTGAAAGGGCGGCTCCCCGGATTTGCCTGTCGACATTTTCTAATTTCCATTAGAATTCACCGCATGAATAGCACGATCGACAATGGCGTGTCCACTCTGCGGGCACGCGCGCTTGATGTTGCGTGGCCGTGACGGCGCTGGTCTTGGCGCGCTTGCCGAGCGGACCGCGGACCTCTAGCTTGCCGCGCCTTTTTGCAACGCAGCGAAATCGGAGGAGGATCGCATGCAACGTTTCGTAATCGCGGCCAAGGCCGCCGCGGCCGGGGCTGCTCTGGCCCTCGCCGCCGTGCAAGCCGCGCCCGTCGGGGCGCAGGAATTGCGCATCGGCTTTCTCAACACGACCACCGGAGGCGGCGCCCTTATCGGCAAGCACATGGAGAACGGCTGGAAGCTCGGCCTCGAGCACCAGGGTTGGACCAAGGACGGCGACAAGCTCGGCGGCGTCGCAACCAAGATCTTCTACGCCGACGATCAGGTGAAGCCCGATGTCGGCCTGAAGGAAGTCGAGAAGTTCCTGAAGCAGGACAAGGTGCAGATCGTCGCCGGCGTCATCTGGTCGAACGTGATGATGACGATCCAGAAGCCGATCTTCGACGCGAAGGTCGTGATCGTCGGCAGCAATGCGGGCCCGAGCCCGATGGCCGGCGCCCTCTGCAACCCGCTCAACGTCTCGACCTCGTGGGCGAACGACGATAACCACGAAGCCGCCGGCGAACTCGTGCAGCGCGAGGGCGTCAAGACCGTCGTCGCGATGGCGCCCAACTACCAGGCCGGCAAGGACAGCATCGCCGGCTTCGCGCGCTTCTACAAAGGCAAGATCATCGAGACGATCTACTACAAGATCGGCGAGAGCGACTTCCAGGCCGAGCTCGGTAAAGTGCGCGCGCTGAAGCCCGAGGCCGTGTTCGTGTTCGCACCCGGCGCCATGGGCATCGCTTTCGTCAAGCAATGGGCGGCGGCGGGCCTCAACAAGGAGATGAAGCTCTATTCGGCGTTTTCGATCGACTACGTGACCTTGGGCGCCATGGGCGACTCGGCGCTGGGTGCCATCGTGCCGACGATGTGGAACAACGACATCGCCAATCCCAAGAACGAGAAGTTCGTCAAGGACTACATCGCCAAGTTCGGCCACATGCCGTCGAACTTCGCGGCCCAGGCCTACGACGCGCCGGGCGTGATCGCGGCGGCGGTGAAGGCCACCGGCGGCAAGGTGGACGACACCGCGGCGCTCGCCAAGGCGATGCGCAAGGCGCCGATCGACTCGGTGCGCGGCACGCTGAAGTACAACGTCAACGGCTTTCCCATTCAGCCTTTCTACAAGGCCGTGGTGGTGAAAGGCGGCGACGGCAAGCTCGGGCTCAAGATCGAGAGCAAGATCTGGGAGCGCCCCGACACGATGAGCGAGAAGTGCCCGGCGGACAAGCGGATCTGAATGGGAGCGCGGGCCTCCAGGCCCGGACGGTCACTTCGTGACCGTCGCCGACGTAGTCGGTAACCTGGAGCCGCGCGGTCCCAATAACGGCCGCGCGGTTCCAATTTTCGTGGATTACTCCGCCGCCGCGGACCTGCCCTCCAGCGCCAGCGCCTGATCGATCATCTTGCGCGCGGCGACGCCGCCGGCGTCGCAATTGGTGGCGAGCAGCGGGCGCCGTTCCGGGTCGGTCTCGATCATGCGCTGCTGGGCTTCGAGCAGCGTCTTGTCTTCATTGAAGATGCGCATGATCGAATCGTGGAGGGTCTGCGAGAGCGCCTCGTCCTCGATCTCGAAGCAGCGCGTGAGCGCCCAGAAATAGTGCGTCGAGCGCTCGGTCTCGGGCGTCATCGCGTTCAAGACCATCCAGCGCAGCGCCTGCTTCATGTCCTTGGTGTCGGCGGGGACGCCGCCGGCGTCGATGCGGATATGCGCCGGCACGTCGAAATAGATGTGCTGCCAGCGGTCGATGGTCTTGAGGCCCCGCACCTTGGCGAACAGCGGCGGCGCCGGGATCCCGTTCATCAGGCGCGTGACCTTCACCTTGCCGTTCTCGCTGCCGGTCGTGATCGGCGTCTCGGCGACGGCCGTTTGCCCGATCGAAGTCGGGTGGACGAAAGTCTCGTGCGTAAGATCCATGAGATTGTCGACGACGAGGCGGTATTCGGCCTCGACGTGGATGTAGCCCATCACCGGTTTCCAGCCCGGCTCGTCGTTCCAGTGATAGTCGTGGATCAGGGCCGGATCGGCCTTGCCCGCCTCGCCCATCCACACCCACGCCCAGCCATGGCGTTCGACGAGCGGGTAGGTGCGCGCCTTCAGGCGCGGCGGAATCGAGACTTGCCCCGGCACGCGCACGCATTTGCCGTCGGGCGCGAATTCCATGCCGTGATAGGGGCACTGGACGGCGTCGCCGGCGAGCTTGCCCATCGAGAGCGGTGCCCTCCGGTGCGGGCAGCGGTCTTCCATCGCGACCGGCTTGCCGGCTTCGGTGCGATAGAACACGAGCGGCTCGCCCAGAATCATGCGCGCGACCAGGGCGCGGCCGAGCTCCCGGCCCGTGGCCGCCACGTACCATTGGTTCCGAAGAAACATCGCCTTCCTCCTGAGCGACGACGGCCGCGGCGCCCCCCGATCGCTGCCGGCGCGGCCATTCGTCAGTATACGGAGCACTCGGCCCGAGACAAGCCTCGCGGCACCGCATTTTTACGGAGGCGTAAATCTCCGGCGCGGGGGACTGCCCGGCCGCGCTGCCGGCGGAAGTCTCCCCTTCCGCATGCGGACGAGCGCTGTATAGTTTCGGCCGTGCGTCCCGAACGGCGGCATGCAGCGGCCGATGGGCGCGAGCGAGGGAGGACACGGCAATGCAAAATCTCAGACGGACGGCTTCGATCGGCGCGGCGGCGCTGGCGGCGGCGATGCTCGCCGCCGTTCCGGGCGCTTCGGCGCAGGAATTGCGCATCGGATTCCTGAATTCCGACACCGGGTTCGGCGCACTCATCGGCAAGCACATGAGGAACGGCTGGCTGCTCGGCCTCGAGCACGAGGGCTGGAAGAAGGACGGCGACAAGCTCGGCGGCGTCGCGACCAAGGTGTTCTATGCCGACGACCAATCGGCCAAGACCGACGTCGGCGTGCGCGAGGTCGAAAAACTGATCAAGCAGGACAAGGTTCAGGTCGTCAGCGGCATCATCTGGTCCAACGTGATGATGGCGATCCAGAAGCCGATCTTCGACGCCAAGGTGATGCTGCTCAGCGCCAATGCCGGTCCTTCGCCGCTGGCCGGAGCGCTCTGCAACCCGCTGTTCGTCTCGTCGTCGTTCATGAACGACGGCAATGCCGAAGCCACCGGCGAGATGGCGACCAAGGACGGCATCAAGACCGTGGTCGCGATGGCGCCCAACTATCAGGCGGGCAAGGACAACGTCAGCGGCTTCGAGCGCACCTACAAGGGCGGCAAGGTCGTCGAAACGATCCTGTTCAAGAACGGCGAGACCGACTACCAGGCCGAGCTCAGCAAGGTGCGCGCTCTGAAACCGCAGGCGCTCTACATCTTCGCGCCGGGCGCCATGGGCGTTGCGTTCATGAAGCAGTGGACGGCCTCGGGCTTAAACAAGGAGATCAAGCTTTATTCGATCTACACCGTCGACGCGGTCACGCTGCCCGCGATCGGCGATGCCGGTATCGGCGCCACCGAGGCGGGGCACTGGAACCCGGATCTCGACAACCCCAAGAACAAGCGCTTCATCAAGGACTACATCGCGAAGTTCGGCCACATGCCGTCATACTTCGCCGTCCAGACCTATGACGCGCCGGGCCTCATCGCGCAGGGCGTCAAGGCCACGGGCGGCAAGATCGACGACATGGCCGCCGTGGCGCGCGCGATCCGCAAGGCAGGCATGGATTCGCCGCGCGGGCACATCAAGTTCAACGTCAACGGGATGCTCATACAGCCCTATTGGCGCCTCAACGTCGTCAAGGGCGCGGACGGCAAGCCGCTGATCAAGGGCGGCGAGCAGATCATGATGCGGCCCGACTCCTATTGGGAGAAGTGCCCGGCCAATATGCGCATCTGACCGAGCGCGCGGCGCGCGGACGTTTTCGCCGCGTGCCGCACGAGTCCCGGACGGCAGTCGTCGTACATCCGACGACTTTCGCCGGCGCGGCAGTGCGAGCCGGTATCCTTGTCGGCTTGACAGCGGCCTTTGCGGCGCCCTTTGATGGCTGCGAGAGCGCGCGAGCTTGCTCGTGCGCTCTCGTTCCTAAAGCGGTGCGAACAGCGTGAGCGCGGCGATTCTCGCCGCGACATTCACGGCAGCGCCGTCACAGCGAGGGAATGGCAACCGGTCCGGCGCGGCGAAAGCTCGTGCGCCGGCGTCCATGTCAGTCGAGGAGGACCGCAATGTTGAGAACCGTTTTGCTGGCGGGCGCGGCGCTGATCGCCGCCGCTTCGACGGCAGCCGCCGAAGACTTCAAAATCGGCTTCATCACCACGCTCTCCGGCCCCGGCGCCGGTCCGGGCACCGAGATGCAGAAGGGCTTCACCGTGGGCCTGAAACACGAGGGCTGGGCGAAGGACGGCGACAAGCTCTCCGGCGTGCCGACCAAGGTGATCTGGGGCGACGATCAGCAGAAGCCCGACGCCGGCGTGCGCGAGGCCGACAAGCTGCTCGACCAGGAGAAGGTGAACGTGCTGGCCGGCGTCGTCTGGTCGAACGTGGCGCTCGCGATCTATCCGAAGGTGATGGCCAAGCGCATTCCCTACGTCGTCACCAACGCCGGCGCCTCGCAGTTCGCGGGCGAGATGTGTTCGCCGCTCCTCACCTCGACCTCGTGGAACAACTGTCTCTTATACACATCTCCGA
>JBKOUH010000462.1:0-7988 GCA_046723285.1 Pseudomonadota bacterium | reverse complement strand
GCATACGAGATCAGGCGCCATGTCTCGTGGGCTCGGAGATGTGTATAAGAGACAGCACATGGGCCACGGCAGAGATCATGCCGCGGTCGAGCAGGCTTATTCGGTTCGAATTGAACGTGATCGGATAGGAGAAGCCGTAGGAACCGTAGCCGCCCAAGAGCAGCGGCGCGCTGCCGTCGCGCGGCACGCCTTTCTTGAAGACGAGCGAGATCGGAACGCGCGTCCCGTCCGGCGCCTTGGCGTAGATACGCTCGGAGGCGTAGCGCGTGGCGTCGAAGCCGCCCAAGACCTCGGTCTGCTTCAACAGCACGCGCTCGCGCGTCGCGAGGTCGTAGTCGAACACCGAACGCGGCGTCACGAACGACTCGTAGCCGAAGCGGAACGTCGCCGTCTCGAATTCGGCGTTGACGTGCGGATAGGCCGAATAGACCGGCTCGGGAAACTCGATCGCGTGCGTCTTGCCGCTGGCAAGCTCGGTCACGACGAGCCGCGGCAAGCCGTCCTCGCGCTCCGAGACGACGAGATGGCCCGCGAAGAGATCGACGTCGGCGAGCATGACCGCGTCGCGGTGCGGCCGCACCTCACGCCAATTGGCCTCGGCCGGATCGGCGACCGGCGCCTCGACGAGGCGGAAATTGCGCCCCTTGTCGTTGGTGCGGATGAAGAAGCGCGTGTCGTGGTGGTCGGGATAGTATTCGTGGCCCTCGCGCCGTTTCAGCATCAGCTTCGGCGCCGATGCCGGCGCGTCGGCCGGAAGCGTGCGCACTTCCGACGTGGTCGAGCTTGCCGAAACCACGAAGATGTAGGTCCGGCTGCGCGATTTTCCCGCGAATATGCGATAGAGCTCGTCGGTCTCCTCGTAGACGAGCTCGGCTTGCCCGCCGAGTACGTGGCGGAAAAGCTTGTTGGAGCGCTTCGTCGTCGCGTCCTCGGTCGTGTAGAAGAGCGTGCGGTTGTCGTTGGCCCACGCCACCGCAGTCACGCGTTCGGAGAGCGGCGCCGAGACGGTGCCGTTGCGGAGATCCTTGACGACCAGCGTGTATTGGCGGAAGCCGGTGTCGTCGGTGGAATAGGCGTAGAGATCGCCGTCCTCGCTGACGCTGGTCGGCCCGACGTCCATGTAGGGCTTGCCTTTGGCGAGCTCGTTGATGTCGAGGATGACCGCTTCCGGCGCCTCGAGGCTGCCGCGCTTGCGGCAGAGGATCGGGTATTGCAGGCCCTCGACCGTGCGCGAGTAATAGAAATAGGCGCCGTCCTTGTAGGGCACCGAAAGATCGGTCTCCTTGATGCGCGCCAGCATCTCCTTGTAGAGCGCGTCGCGGAATCCCTCGAACGGGCGCATCGCGGCGTCGGTGTAGGCGTTCTCGGCCTCGAGATAGCGGCGGACGTCGGGATCGTCCTTGTCGCGCAGCCAAGCGTAATCGTCGACGAGCGTGTCGCCGTGCGTCGTCGTGGATTTGGGGATGCGCTTGGCGAAGGGCGGCGCGGGCAAGGCGGTATCGCGCGGGTTCATCGAGGCCTCGCTGCTGAGGGCCCGGAAACCTAAGGAGAGACGGCGCGAAAGTGTAGGGGAGAGTTTAAGCCTTGCCGCGCGCGGCGTGGCGCTCGGCGCGCGGGCGGATCACGTTCGTCGCGAGGCCGAGCCGCTCCAAGAGCAAGATATGGTAATAGGTCAGATCGATCTCCCACCAGCGATGCTGGTTGGAGGCGCTGGCCGAATCGTGATGATGATTGTTATGCCAGCCCTCGCCCGAGGCGAAGAGGCCGAGCACCCAGTTGTTGCGGCTGTTCTCGCGCGTCTCGTAGGAGCGATAGCCGAAGACGTGCGTCAGCGAATTGATCGACCACGTAATGTGCCACACGACGACGGTGCGCAGCACGACGCCCCAGACGAGGAAGCTCAAGCCGAGCTGGATGCCGCCGGAGAGAGTGCCCGAGCCGATCCAGCCGGCCGCAACGCCCGCCACGTAGATCAAGAGGGCGTGGGCGAGATAGATCGCCACCGGCAGCCGCCAATCGCGCTCCAGCCGGCGATAGAACGGATCGTCGATCAGGTCGTGCGCGTAGGTCTTGTAGGCCATGACGCCGCGCGTGGCGGAGTTCGGATAGAACAGCCATCCCATATGCGACCACAGGAAGCCCGCCAGCGGCGAGTGCGAATCGGCCTGCACGTCGGAGAACTTGTGGTGGTGCCGGTGGCTCGTGACCCATTTGACCGGCGTGTCCTGCATCGTGCAGAGCGCGAGCAGCACGAAAGCGCGCTCGAGCCATTTGGGCACGGCGAGGCTGTTGTGCGCGAGCAGGCGGTGATAGCCGAGATTGATGCCCTGGCCGAAGAAGAGGACGCCGGCGGCGAAGAGCACGACGCTGGTCCAGCTGAAGAGCCACGGCAGCACGACGAGCAGCGCCAGCGCGTGCATCAGCGAAAGCGAGATCACGTAGCGCCAGAGCAGCGGACCGCGCGCGACGCTCATCGGCCGTTGGAGCCGGTCGGCGGGTGCCGCCACGGCTCTGGCGGTGGCGCGGCGTCGCGGCTGCGGCTCGGGGGCGTTCATCTGGCGCTGGTGCCTTCCAGTAGCGGGGATCGCAAGCCAGGCGCGGGATTGGCCAAGCCGGTAATCACCGGAATAAAGGGAAACGCTGGCAAAGGCACGCGACGAAGTGCCTTTGTACGCTTGCGTACCGCGGGCGTCCAGCCTGCCGCGCGCGCCGGGGCATAAGCCTTTAGGCCTAGTACCCAGTTTCGCGATTTCGCGAGTCGCGCCGTGCGACACGCGAATTCGTGAAGTTGGGTACAACACCAATGACCTAGCAGCCGCCGTCGCGCAGACTAAGCCGCGATGGGAATTTGCGACGGCGGCTGCTAGGCGATCGCGCGGGCCTTCCGCTTCGTCGGCGCGGCGAGCGCGCCGATGGCGACGAGGTCCTTGGGCACGATCTGCCAGAACATGGGCAGTT
Source organism: Pseudomonadota bacterium (assembly GCA_046723285.1). Lineage (GTDB taxonomy): Bacteria > Pseudomonadota > Alphaproteobacteria > Bin65 > Bin65 > SBBV01. Next base: position 5,030 of record JBKOUH010000462.1, on the reverse strand, counting down.
CGCGGTCCCAGTCGCGCAGCAGGGCCTCGGCGAGCTTTGACGAGGTCAGGCGCTGGTGCTCTTCGACGAGAGCGCGCAGCAGCTTTTCCCAATACTCGACCTCGACGCGCTGCCACTCGACCGTGTCGCCGTTGATGACGTTGGCGAAATTGTCGCGCGCGTCGTAGACGAAGGCCGCGCCGCCGGTCATGCCGGCCGCGAAATTGTCGCCGACGGGCCCCAGGATCGCGACCGCGCCGCCGGTCATGTATTCGCAGCCGTTCGAGCCGCAGCCCTCGACGACCGCGCGCGCGCCCGAATTGCGCACCGCGAAGCGCTCGCCCGCCTGGCCGGCGGCGAAGAGTTTCCCGGCCGTGGCGCCGTAAAGGACGGTGTTGCCGACGATGACGTTGCCGCTGGCCTCGATCGGCGAGGTCGCCGGCGGGCGTACCACGATCGTGCCGCCCGAAAGCCCCTTGCCGACGAAATCGTTGGCGTCGCCGAACACTTCGAGCTTCATGCCCTGCACGGCGAAGGCGCCGAGCGATTGGCCGGCCGAGCCGCGCAGGCGGATCGTGATGTGGTCGGGCGAGAGCCCGCTCATGCCGAACTTCCGCGTGATGTAGGACGAGAGCCGCGCGCCGATCGTGCGCTGCACGTTGCGCACGTTGTATTGGAGCTGGATCTTCTCGCCCGCCTCGAGCGCGCGCTTGGCGTCCTTGATCATCTGCGCGTCGAGCGTCTCCGGCACTTCGTTGCGGCCCTCGAGCGTGCAATAGGGCGGACCGCCGCCGGTGTCGGCGCGCACGAGGATCGGGTTCAAGTCGAGATCGTCGAGCAGCTGGCCGCCGCGATCGACCTGGGTCAGCAAATCGGTGCGGCCGATGATCTCGGCGAGGGAGCGCGCGCCGAGCGAGGCCAAGATCTCGCGCACTTCCTCGGCCACGAAGCTGAAGAGGTTGATCACCTTTTCGGGCGAGCCGGTGAATTTGGCGCGCAGGCGCTCGTCCTGGGTGCAGACGCCGACCGGGCAGGTGTTCATGTGGCACTGGCGGACCATGATACAGCCCATCGCCACCAGCGCGGCCGTGCCGAGCCCGTATTCCTCGGCGCCGAGCAGCGCCGCGATCACCACGTCGCGCCCGGTCTTGATGCCGCCGTCAGTGCGCAGCTTGATGCGATGGCGCAGGCGGTTCAACGCCAGCACCTGGTGCACTTCGGCCAGGCCCATCTCCCACGGGATGCCGGCATATTTGATGCTCGATTGCGGCGAGGCGCCGGTGCCGCCGCTGTGGCCGGAGATGAGGATCACGTCGGCCTTGGCCTTGGCGACTCCGGCCGCGACGGTGCCGATACCGGCCTGCGCCACCAGCTTCACGCACACTTTGGCGTCGGGATTGATCTGCTTCAGGTCGTAGATGAGCTGCGCCAGATCCTCGATCGAGTAAATGTCGTGGTGCGGCGGCGGCGAGATCAGCGTGACGCCCGGCGTTGAGCAGCGCAGCTTCGCGATCAGCGCGGACACTTTCACGCCGGGCAGTTGCCCGCCCTCGCCGGGCTTGGCGCCCTGCGCGATCTTAATCTCGAGCTCCTGGCAGTTGTTGAGGTATTCGGCGGTGACGCCGAAGCGGCCCGAGGCCACCTGCTTGATCGCCGAAGAGGCGTTGTCGCCGTTGGCGCGCGGCTTGTAGCGCGCCGGGTCCTCGCCGCCCTCGCCGGAATCCGACTTGGCGCCGATGCGGTTCATCGCGATCGAGAGCGTCTCGTGCGCCTCGGGGCTCAACGCGCCGAGCGAGATGCCGGGTGCCACGAGCCGCTTCCGAATCTCGGTGATCGATTCCACCTCTTCGAGCGGCACCGGCGCGCGCTTGCTGCGGTCGAAATCGAGCAGGTCGCGCAGATTGAGCGCGGGTCCGGAGCGCACCGCCTCGCTGTATTTCTTGTAAAGGCCGTAGGCGTCCTTGGCGACGGCCTCCTGCAGCATGTGGATTTCCGGGCCCGCGAACGCATGGCGCTCGCCCGAACGGCGGAAACGGTAAAAGCCGCCGACCGGCAGCGCGACGACGTCGGTGCGCCAGGCGCGCGTGTGCAGCGCCGCCACTTTCTTCTGGATGCCCGAAAGCCCGATGCCGGAAATGCGCGCGGGCATGCCGGGGAAGAACTCGGCGACGAGCGTACGCGAGAGGCCCACTGCCTCGAAATTGCAGCCGCCGCGATAGGAACTGACGACGGCGATGCCCATCTTCGACATCACCTTCAGCAAGCCCTCGTCGACCGACTTCTTGAATTTAGCCAGGCACTCCTCGAGCGCCGCCTTGCCGAAGAGGCCGCGGCGATGGCGGTCGGCGAGGGTCTCTTCCGCGAGATAGCCGTTGACCGTGGTGGCGCCGACGCCAACGAGCACCGCGTAGTAATGCACGTCGAGGCATTCGCCCGAGCGGATGTGCAGCGAGGTGAAGGTGCGGAGACTCTGCTTGACGAGATGCGTGTGCACACGGCCCGCGGCGAGGATCATCGGCACCGGCGCGCGGCCCGCGCTCATCTTCTCGTCGGTCAGGATCACGTGCACGCGGCCGCCACGGATGCCGTCCTCGGCCTCCTGGCAGATGCGGTCGATGGCTTCGCGCAGGGCGCTTTCGCCGGCAGTGGGATCGAAGGTGCAGTCGATCTCGATCGCGGTGTCGCCCGCCGTCTGCTTGCGCATGTGCTCGCGCATGGCGGCGAATTGGGCGTTGAGCAGGATCGGCGATTCCAGCTGCAGGATGTTCACCTGCGATTCTTCCTCGGCCAGGATGTTGCCGAGATTGCCGAGCCGGGTCTTCAGCGACATCACGCGCCGCTCGCGCAAGCTGTCGATCGGCGGGTTCGTCACCTGGCTGAAATTCTGCCGGAAGAAGTGGTGGAGGCCGCGATATTGATCCGAGAGCACGGCGATCGGCGTATCGTCGCCCATCGAGCCCACCGGCTCCTTGCCGTCTTCGGCCATCGGCTGGAGGATGAGTTCCAAATCCTCCATCGACCATCCGGCCTGGAGCTGTCGCCGGCGCAATTCGTCGCGCTCGAACTTCGCCGGCGCCACGCGCGCGCCCTGGATCAGTTCGTCGAGTGCGATGCTCTTGGTCACCCAGGCGCCGAACGGGCGCTGGGCCGCGAGCCAATCCTTGATCGCGCGGTCCTTGTAGAGCTTGCCTTCCCAGAGATCGACGCCGACCATCTCGCCGGGACCGACGCGGCCCTTCTCGGACACGCGCTGCTCGTCGATCTGCACCATGCCGGTCTCGGAGCCGACGAAGAGGAGCCCATCGTCGGTCAGCGTGTAGCGCATCGGGCGGAGACCGTTCCGGTCCATGCCCGCCACCGCCCAGCGCCCGCCGAACGCACAGATCGCGGCCGGCCCGTCCCACGGCTCCATCACCGCGTTGGCGTAGGCGTAAAGATCGCGGTGCGGCTGCGGGATGCCCTTCCGGTAGGTCCATGCGTCGGGAATGAGCATGGTCTTGACCATCGGCACCGAGCGGTCGACGCGCACCATCAGCTCGCAGACATTGTCGAGGATCGCCGAATCCGAGCCGCCGGGCTGGATGATCGGCTTCAAATCCTCGATATGCGCGCCGAACATCGGGTGCGCGAGCAGCGGCTCGTGCGCGCGCATCCAGCGGATGTTTCCGCGCAGCGTGTTGATCTCGCCATTGTGTGCGAGCACGCGGAACGGCTGGGCCAGGTGCCAGGCCGGGAATGTGTTGGTCGAATAGCGCTGGTGGAAAATCGCGAAGTTGGAGACGAAGCGCTCGTCGAGCAGATCCGGATAGAACGCGGTGAGCTGCTCGGCCAGGAACATGCCCTTGTAGACGACCGAGCGGCAGGAGAGCGAGCAGATATAGAAATCCTTGATCTGCTCGGCGATCGCCGCCTTCTCGACCCGGCGGCGGATCACGTAGAGATCGCGCTCGAAGGCGGAATGCGTGCCGCCCTTCGTGTTGGCGATCATGATCTGCTCGATCTCGGGCCGCGTCGCGTTGGCCTTCTCGCCGAGCGCGGTGATGTCGACCGGGACCTGGCGCCAGCCATAGATCTGATAGCCGAACTTGATGATCTCGGATTCGACGATCGAGCGGCAGGTTTCCTGCGCCGCGAGATCGGTGCGCGGCAGGAAGATCATGCCGACCGCGAGCTTGCCTTCGGCGATGAGCTCGTGGCCGGTGCGGCGCACGTGCTCCTTGAAGAATTCCTGCGGAATCTGGACGTGGATGCCGGCGCCGTCGCCGGTCTTGCCATCGGCGTCCACCGCGCCGCGGTGCCAGACCGACTTCAGCGCGTTGATCGCGGCCGCCACGACCTCGCGCCGCGGCTTGCCGTCGATGGCGACGACCATGCCGACTCCGCACGAGTCGCGCTCGTCCTCGCGGCTGTAGAGGCCCGCTTGCTCGAGCCGCTCGCTCTCGCGCGCCCAGTGCGCGGCGAATTCGGATCCGGTTTCGTTTGTCTCGTCGGTCATGTGCGTTCTCCCGCCTCTCAGGCGGCGTCCTTCACGGCAATTCCGGCTGGCGCCGTGATCGCGATGTAATCGGGTCGCGCTGCCACGCGCGCGAGCCAGGCGCGGATCGCGGGGTAGCGGGCCAAGTCGAAGCCGCCTTCGGGCGCCACATGCGTGTAGGCATAGAGCGCGATGTCGGCGAGGCCGTAGCGTTCGGCCACGAAGAACTGCCGCGTGGCCAGATGCTTCTCCATCACGTCGAGCGCCGCGTAGCCGCGCTTCATGCGGTCGGGGAGCTGGCGCTGCTGTTCCTCGGTCATCGTGGGCAAGTGCTTCCAGAAGCGCACCACCGCCAAGTAGGGCTCGTGGCTGTATTGCTCGAAGAACATCCATTGGAGGGTCTGCGCGCGCGCGAGGCGGTCCGCGGGCGCCAGTTTCGTGCCCTCGGCGAAGTACCAGATGATGGCGCAGGATTCGGCGAGATAAGTGCCGTCCTCGAGCCGGATGGTCGGAATGCGCCCGTTCGGATTCTTGGCGAGAAACGCAGGCGTGCGCGTCTCGCTCTTCGTGACGTCGA
>JBKOUH010000006.1:0-3148 GCA_046723285.1 Pseudomonadota bacterium | reverse complement strand
AATTCGATGGTGATATAGGCGAGCAGCAGCACCCAGAGCGTTCCGTACAGCACGAAGGGTGGGCGGGTGTAGCTCAGGAACAGGCCGACGCCGAGCACGATGCCCGGAATGGCGATCGGCGCCGTGGCGAGAAACGCCAACACGCGATGCCCGGCCACGGCCCTGCGCGCGGTGATGTAGCCGATGACAAGCGCCAAACCCGTGCCGAGTGTCGCCGCGAGGGTGCCGAGGATGAATGTGTTCTTGAGGGCGACCTTGGTCGTCGAGAGCTCGAACGTGAACTGGACGTTCTGCAGCGTCATCGTCGAGGGCGAGATCAGTGTCGACGCCGACGGCGAGAACGCCGCGTTGAACAGCGCGAAGTAGGGAAGAAAGACCGGCAGGCAGAGAACGGCGAGGCACGCCGCCAAGGCCGCCCATTTGAGCGCGCCGAGCCGGATGCGCCGCGGGCGGCCGAATTTGCCTCCGACCACCGTGTAGCCGCGGCGGCCGAGCAAGCCGCGCTGGGTGCGGAGCAGCACCACGGTCAGCACGAGCAGCGGCAGCGCGGCGGCGGCCGCGAGCTCGGGCTTCGGCGGATATTGGAACAGGCTCCAGATCTTCGTCGTCATCGTGTGGAAGCCCGAAGGCAGCGCCAGGATCGCCGGCGAGCCGAAGAGCGTCATCGCCTGCAGGAACGCGATGAGCGCGCCGGCGAGCAAGGCGGGCAGCGCAAGCGGAATCATCACGCGCCGCGCCGTGTACCAGATGCGCCCGCCCAGGATCGCCGACGCGTCCTCGAGCTCGCCCGGTATCCGCTCGAGCGCATTGGCCACGAGTACGAAGACATAAGGGAACGTGTAGGTCGCGATGACGAAAATGAGCCCGCCGAGCGAATAGATGTTGAACAAGGCGTCGTCTTGCGGCGCGGCGGTGAGGGCGCGGTAGGCCTGGTTGAGAAGCCCGCTGTTGGGTGCCGCCAGCAGCTCCCAGGCGATGGCGCCCAAGAACGGCGGAGTCACGAACGAGGCCGTCACCAGCGCGCGGATCGTGCGGCCGAGCGGGACGTCGGTGCGCGCCACCAACCAGCCCATCGGCGCCGCGATGGCGCAACACAGCGCCGACGACGACACGGCGATGATGAGCGTCGTGACCATGGGCTCGAGAAAACTCGGGTCGGTGGCCAAGAGGCGGAAATTCTCGAACGTGAAGGCGCCGGCGGGATTGCTGAAGCCGAAGACGAGCAGCCACGACACCGGAAGTACGATGAGCGCGCACAAGAGCGCCGCGCAGCCCCAGAGGATCGGGCGCGAAGCATCGAGGAACGGGCGGCGGACGAATGGCTCGGCCGCGGCGACGCTCACGGCGGCGCTCCGGCGCGCTCGGCCTTGCGCGGCATCAGACTTTGAAGATGCGGGTGTAGTGCGCCTTGATCTCGTCGCTCTGTTTTTCGACCGCGACCGGATCGTCCTTCATCTTCTTGATCTCGGCGAATGGCCTGCGCCCCGGCTTTTCCTTGACTCCCGGATGGACCGAGCGCAGGCCGCCGATGTCGACGTTGATCTGCTGCCCTTCGGCCGAGAACATGTAGCTCTGCAGTAGGCGCGCGGCGTTGGGATTGGGCGCGGCCTTGAAGATCGCGTTGGGCCCGACGATGAGCGGCGCGCCTTCGGTCGGATACACGATCTCGACCGGGCCACCCGATTCCTTGATGCGGAACATGTTGTATTCGTTGCCGTCGGCCATCACCGCGCGCTCGCCGAGCGCCAGCTTCTTCGGTGGATCGGCCGAGGATTGCACCTGCATGATGCGCTGCTTGGCGAGCTTCTCGAAATATTCCCAGCCGAGGTCGCGCGACATCTGATAGGTGGCGGTCAGGATCGTGCCGCTGTACCCGGGATGCGCTTTCACGATCTTGCCGGTCCATTTGGGATCGAGGAGATCCGCGAAGCTCTTCGGCGCCTCTTCGGCCTTCACCTGCTTGGTGTTGTAGCCGATGACGCTCAGCCACGCGCGCCACGTGGCGAACATGCCGTCCGGATCCTTGTGCTCGGGCGGGAAATGCTTCGCCACGTCTTCGGGCACGAAGGGCGCCAGGATGCCGTCGCGCTTCCAGACGATGAAATGCGCGGCATCCGAGCTTTGCACGACGTCGACCGCGTGGATGTTGCTTTTGTATTCCTGGCCGACGCGTTGGAACACACGCTCGGCGCCCGAGCGCTCGACGCGCACCGAGATGCCGGAATATTTCGCCTCGAACGCCTTGGCGACGCGCTCGGCCACCGGCAGATCCACCGACGTGTACCAGACGACCTTGCCTTCCTTGCGCGCCTCCTCGATCAGGGTGGGCGTCACCGACGCGGCGGCGGGCGCCTCGGCGCGCGCCGGCGCGGCGAAAACGGTGGCAGCCGCGAGCGCGGCCGTGCCGCCGAGGACGTCTCTACGGGTCGGATTACGCTTCGTCATCGCCAGTTCCTCCCTATTCGCTTCGGTTGCGCCGTCTTCCTGCGGCGTCGTTCACTCGGCCAAGGCGCGGCATCGCTCGGGCGGCAAGTGGAGCCAGACCGCCGCGCCGGGCGGGATGCTTTGTTCGGCGGGCGCAATCACGCGCAACTGCGTGCCGTCGGGCGCTTCCACCATATAATCGCGGCTCCCGCCGAGAAAGACCTGGCGCACGACCGTGGCCCGCACGACATTCTCGCACGATGCATCGGGCGCCGCGGTCGAGAGGCGGATGTCGTGCGGGCGAATCGAAACCGCGGTTTCGCCGCTCGCCGCCAATTTCGCCCCGTCGCAGCGCAACGCGATGCCGGCGAAGTCCGCGCGATCGCCGCCGACATTGCGCCCGCGCAGTATATTGCTGCCGCCGATGAAGCGCGCGACGAACTCGGTGCGCGGGCGTAGGTAGATTTCCTCAGGCGTGCCGGCCTGCTCGATGCGGCCCGCATTCATCACCGCGATCAGATCCGATGCGGTCATCGCCTCGGCCTGGTCGTGCGTGACATAGATCGTCGTGTAGCGGTAGGCGTCGTGGAGGCGGCGCACCTCGAAGCGCATTTCTTCGCGGAGGTTGGCGTCGAGATTGGAGAGCGGCTCGTCGAGCAGGAGCACCGCCGGCTGCACCACGATGGCGCGCGCCAGGGCCACCCGCTGCTGCTGCCCGCCGGAC
>JBKOUH010000463.1:0-6374 GCA_046723285.1 Pseudomonadota bacterium | reverse complement strand
GGTCGAGAAGGAGCGCCATTGAAATCATCATATGGAACAATATAGGAACATTGTCAAGGGACGCGGAATCGCCACCTACTCCGCCGCACTCGTCATGCCAACGCGGCGAGCCATGAACACGCGAATCGAATCGATCGCGCGCGCCGCGCTCGGCAGGAACGGAAACAGCGAGAAGATGTGGAGCCGCTCGTCGTAGAGCTCGAGCGTCGCCGCTACGCCTTGGGCTTTGGCGCGTGCCTCGAGCCCAATCGCCTCATCGACCAGGACTTCCTTCCGCCCCGCCTGAACGAGCATGGGCGGCAAGCCGCGAAAGTCGCCGTAGATCGGCGAGACCAGCGGATCGGTCGGCGAGCGTTCCTGGAAATAGGAGCTCACCATGTAGGCGAGCGTGTCGATCTCGACGATCGGGTCTTCGCCATTGCGGCGGTGGATCGCCTCCCCTTTCAGCGCGCAGTCGATGAACGGCGACAGCGCGACGATGCCGGCAGGCAGCTTGTCGCCTGCGTCGCGCAACGCCATCGCCGCGGCGATGGCGAGGCCGGCGCCGGCGGACTCGCCGCTCAGGACAATGTCCTCCGGCCGATGTGTTCGGAGCAGCCAGCGATAGGCAGACAGCGCGTCTTCGAGTGCGGCCGGGAACGGATGCTCGGGCGCCAGCCGATATTCGAGGGCGAGGCACCGCCCCTCGGCCGCGCGCGCCAGCCGCTCGGCGTATTCGACCGAGCACGCGGCCGAGCCGAAGCAATAGCCGCCGCCGTGGAAATGCAGCACGACGCGCGTGCCCGGCATGTTCGGCGGATCGACCCAGAGGCCGGTCGCCTTTGCGATCGGCACCTCGGTTACCCGCGTCCCGGGCGAGGGCGCAAATTGCTTAAAGAAACGATCGTAGCCCTTGCGCAGCCCCAGCAGCCCGCCTGCCTCCTCGTCGGTCGTGAAAAGGTCGTGCCACAGGTCCCAGGCGCGCTGCTGCTCGGCGCTGTCCTCAGCGAAACGCTTGCGGAGACCGCGCTTGTCGGGAGCAATGGTCTCGGCGCGGCCGCCGGCCACGGGATCGTAGGCGTAGAGCCACTTCCAGACCGTGGCCGCGAGCGGATCGATTTGCGCCAAGCCTTTCATGCGGCCGTTCCGGGCCCGGATCCGCACCGCATCGTTCTCGAGCCAGAAAATCGACGTCGCCCGCGCGGTGACCTGCACCTTCGTGGTGCGCGGGCGGCGCCGGATTTCGTAATCGGCCAGCGCAGCCTCGACGTGCCCTTCGCCATGACGCTTCAGGCATTCGACCAGCACCCATGCGTCTTCGAGCGACTGGCAGGCGCCTTGCGCGAGATAGGGCAGCATGGCGTGCGCGGCATCGCCGAGCAGCGTGACGCGTCCGAACGTCCAGCGCGCGAGCGGATCGCGGTCGTAGAGGCCGGTGATGAACGCCTCCTCGACCGCTTCGATCAGGCCCTTGAGGCGCGGATTCGCCGCGGCGAAAGAGGCCCGCATCTCGCCGAGATCGCCGGTGGCGCTCCAGCTTTCGCCGTGCACTTCGGCCGACGGCACCACGCCGCCGAAATTCATCAGCGTGCCGGGCCGCACCCAATAGGCCCACACCATGCGGTCGCGCCCGGCGTAGCCGTAGAACCGCTCCTTGAAATCGTGGCGCGCGATCCGCTCCGCGGGCACCAGCGCGCGCCACACCAGCTTGCCGGAGAATTTCTTGTCGTCGGTGATGCCGACCGACGGACGCACCGCCGAATGGATGCCGTCGGCGCCGATCAGAACATCGCCGCGCACCTCTTCGCCCGAGGCCAGGCGCGCCGTGACACCGCGCGCATCTTGCGCGATGGACATGACCCGCGCGCCCAGGCGCAGCATGGCCGGCGGCAAGGCGGCGGCGAGGATGTTCAGAAGATCGGCGCGGTGGAGCTGATAGAACGTGCCGCCGTAGCGCGCCGCCGCTTCCGGCCCGAGCGGAAAATCGGTGATGACCTCGCCGGACTCGAACGAGGAAACGCGAAACGACACCGGGCGGACACCGACGGCGTCGATCGCTTCGAGCAGGCCGAGTTCGCGCAGGACCCGGGTTCCATTGCTGGAGATCTGCACGCCCGCGCCGACTTCCTTGAGCGCGCCGGCCTGCTCCAGCAGCGTGACGGCGATCCCGGCCTTGCGGCAGCCGAGCGCGGTGGCGAGTCCGCCGATACCGGCGCCGACGATGATGGCGTGCATACGCGTGCGGTTCCGCCGGCCGCCCTACTCCGCCGCCTTCTTCATGCCGAGGCGCCGCTCGACCGCGGGCATGACCTCGCGCACGAAGCGCGTCATCGAGCGCTCGACGACGGACGGCGCCAGCGCGCCGAAATTGTTGAGGATGGCCACGTGCCGGATGCCCATTTCGTGGAGGCGGCACATCTTCTCCGCCACCGTTTCGACCGAGCCGAACAGGCAGATGCCGTTGGCCATGATGTCTTCATAGACGTGCTTTTTCGCGTAAAGCCGCGTCTCCACATAGAGATCGTAGGCGGCCTTGCACTCGGCCGCGCATGCCGCGTCGCTTTCGGCCACATGCGTGTGGAGGACGAACACGTGGTCGTCGTCCGCGGCGGCCAAGCCGGCTTCGGCGCGGCCCTTCCGGTACTCGGCGAACATGATGCCGATATCGGCGAAGTCCTTGCAGGACGCGTAGGGCACGGTGAAGAGCTGGTTGCCCTGCTTGCCCACGTGGAACGCCGCCTCGCGCGCCAGCACCGCGACATAGATCGACGGCAGCTTGCCCTCGTGCGGCCGCACGTTGAGCACGACCTTCTCGCTTTTCGAGAACTTGCCCTGATAGGCGAAGCTCTCGCCGGCCATCAGGCGCTTCACGATCGCGAGGTTTTCGTTGAAGCGGTCGCGTTTCTCCTTGGGATCGGCGTCGTAGCCTTGGAATTCGTGGGCGAGATAGCCGGAGCCCACGCCGAAGACGAGGCGCCCGCCCGACATCATGTCGACCATCGAATAGGTTTCGGCGATGCGGCGCGGATCGTGGAACGTCAGGATCGAGATCGCGGTGCCGAGACGGATCGATTTCGTGCGCTGCGCCAGCGCCGCCAGCATCACGGCCGGATCGGGGACCACACCGTATTCGTGGAAATGATGCTCGGCGCAGAAGAACGTGTCGTAGCCGAGCGCCTCGCCGAGTTCGCATTGGCGCATCACCTGGCGATAGAGCTCGGGCACCGTGCGCGCGAGCCGCGGATGGTGGTCGTTGACCGAGAAGACCGAGTAGCGCATCGCGGTCATGGGCTTGTTCCTCGCCAGATGAAGTAATTCTAATTATGATATGCGCAATAAATTATGATATACGTAATTCAACGTCAATCTGTTGCAAAGATGAGCGAAAGACAGGGTGTTCGGTCGGTCGAGGTGGGGCTGCGGCTGGTCAAGCTGCTGGCCGAGAAGGCGCAGCCGCTGGCCCTCAAGGATCTCGCCGCCGGCGCCGGCTTGCCGGCCGCCAAGGCCCACCGCTACCTCGTAAGCCTGATCCGCGCCGGCCTCGCCGAGCAGGACCGCGAGAGCGGGCGCTATCGGCTGGGCCCGTTGGCGCTCGATTTCGGGCTCTCGGCGCTGCGCCAGCTCGACGTGCTGAAATTCGGCGGCGAGGCCTTGGCCGATCTCCGCGCCGCGATCGACGAAACCGTGCTGCTCGCGGTCTGGGGCAACAAAGGGCCTGTGGTGGCGCGCTGGGAAGAATCGAGCCACCCGGTCGCGACCAACGTGCGCGCGGGCTGGGTGATGCCGCTCGCCAACTCCGCCACCGGCCGCTGCTTCGCCGCCTACCTGCCCGACGCCGCGACGGCGCCGCTGCTCGAGGCGGAATTCGCGCTGCGCGCGGGCCTGCGGCCCGACGCCGACCGCGGCGGTTATCCCGCGCGCCTCGACGAGATCCGCGCCCACGGTCTCTCGCGCGTCGAGGGCGACCTCTTGCGCGGCGTCGCCTCGGTGGCGGCGCCGGTGTTCAACCACACGGGCGCCATCGTCGCCGTGATCGCCGCCTTGGGACCGCAGGGCGCGTTCGATGTCGCCTGGAACGGCCGCAACGCATTTGCCGTGAAGGCCGCGGCCGAGCGCCTCTCCGCGCGGCACGGCGCGCGCCGGAGCTAGGCGATAAGCCCTTCGATTGCGGCGTTCTGGCGCAACGCGGCGAGGCCGACCTCGCCGTCGCCGTCGCGCAACAGGTGCTTCAGGAATTCCGTGTTGCCGGGATCGGTGAAATAGACCCAGTGATTGCGGTCGCCCGGCAGCCGATCGCGAAGTGCAATCCCATATTTCTGTTGCACCCACGCCTGGAAAGCAGGGTTGCTGAGGTCGAGGTCGATCCACCCGGCCTGTCCCGACCCGAGCGGTACGCCGCCGACCGGCTTCAGGCCGTGGTGGCAGATCATGTCCTTGGTATCCATGGGCCCGAACGTGCCCGCCTGACCGATCCAGCCGGTGACCTGGTCGCGGCGATTGCCGACGTTGTAGATCGACACGCGATCGAGCAACTGCGCTTCCTTGAGCGCGTTATAGACCGTGAAGGCGATCCCGGAGAATTCCGAGCCGCCGATCAGGACGGCGCGGCTCAAGCGGCGCGCGGCCGGGCTTGCCCCCTCCGCCGCCGCTGCGAGCATGCTGAGCGTGACGTGGGTGCCCAGGCTGTGCGCGAAGAAGTGGATGTCGGCCGCGGGCCGCTGAGCGGACACGGCCTCGACGCACAGCAGCAAAATGCGCGCGGCCTCGATGCCGGCGTTGTAAGCCTCGAAGTGCGAATCCGCCGGGTTCACGCTGCGCCAGCCGAATACGACCGCGAGGCCGTTGCCATCTCCGTCGCCCGGCTGGAAACCCAGCCGCAGCGGCCAGCCGGCGCAATGCAGGCTGGCTTCGACCGCGGGCGCGCGCTCGTTGAAATGAAAGATGATGGCGTGCGGGTTGTCGGAGCGCGCCTGCGCGTCGAGCGTCTCGCCGAGCGCGGCGATGGGATCGAACTCGAAGCCGTTGACCATGAAGACGATCGGGCCCTCGGCTTTGATCGCGTCCATGCGCGCGATCACGTAGTCGCCGAGCGCGTCCGGGCCGTCAGGCCGCGCGGGATCGAAGAGGATGCCGCTTTGCGTGCGGGGATCGTAGTCGCCCGGCACCCAGCGCCCGTCGCGGTCGGGCGCGCAGAGCCGGCCGTCGGCGTAGGAGAAACGCAGCAGAGGCATCGGCCACCTCCGGATGCTCCTCAGCGAGAATAGCGCGACTCAACGACGGCGAAAGTGAGCCGCACCACACTGGAGTGACGAGCGCGAGACGGATCGGCGCGTCAGCGCTTGCGCTTGGCCGCGGAGGGCTTCTGCCCCGGGATGCCGTCGATCAGCGCGCGGATGAACTGCGGCAGGCAGAACCCGCCGGTGAACATCTCGGGCGTGAAATAGCGGGTCTTGAGCTTCGCCGCCTTGGCGAGGCGCGCGATCGTTGCGACCGGCGTCTTCCGGAGCTTCAGATTGTCGGTCGCCCAGCCGAGCGCCATGAAGCCGCCGTTGTAGGTGGGGACGACGGCCAGATAGCAGCCGCCTTCCTTGAAGAGCTTCCGGAACGCGCGCACCGAGGATTGCAGCTCGGGGCCCTGGAGCCAGGGCACGCCGTTCTGCGTCACCAGCACGCCGCCGGGGGCCAGGCAGCGCTTGCAGTCGGCGTAGAACTCCTCGGTGAAGAGCACGGCGCCGGGGCCGACCGGATCGGTCGAATCGATGATGATGACGTCGTAGCGCTCGGGCGTTTCTTTGACGAACTTGGCGCCGTCGGCGATGACGATCTTGGCGCGCGGATTGTCGAAAGCGCCGGCGTGGTGGTTGGGAAGGTGCTTGCGGGAGAGCTCGATCACGCCGGGGTCGATCTCGACCATTGTGCAGACGAGCTTCGGGTGCTTCAGCACCTCGCGGATGCAGCCGCCGTCGCCGCCGCCGACGATCAAGACCTTGTCGACGCGCCCCTTGGCGGCTTTGACCGCCAGGATGGGCACGTGCGCCAGCATCTCGTGATAGATGAACTCGTCACCCTCGGTCGTCTGGACGATGCCGTCCAGCGCCATGACGCGGCCAAAGGTCGGATTGCGGAAAATGATGAGGTCCTGCAGCGCGGTTTGCTCGCGGTGCAGAACCTCGTCGACCTTCAACGTCTGGCGGATCGCGGGGTGGAGCGTTTCCTGGAACCACTCCACGGGCGGTCCTCCTCATGTTGAGCGTGGGGCAACGGACTTAGCGCAAAGAGCGTGGCGCGCAAAGAGCCGCGGGCAGAAAGGTTGCAGCCGTTATGCCCGCTCTACATTTTGAAGATCGGCCGTCCTTAAAACAAGATCCCCCGCGTGCTCTCGGCCCCCGGGTTGC